>JBLHKE010000508.1:0-5847 GCA_047619485.1 Verrucomicrobiales bacterium
TATAACAGTATACTATCCCACCCAGATTGGGGGATATTTTTTTCGATCATCGGGTGTTTTCGGCTTATTGTCACTGTTTTTCTTGGGGTTTGGGTCTATTTAAGTTATGCTGATAGTTTAGACTTTTTGCAGTCTTGTGGTGGTGCAGATATCCTCATTTTTGTTTTTGGATACGCGATATTATTGCTTCCTTGATATATTAGGTTTCTTAGCTCCAACGACTTAGGGGTTTTTTTATCATTTCGCTCTTGCCTAATCCGCATTTGTTATTTAGAACACTGTTCTTATGAATACTTACTTGCAGAATTGGCATGCGGATTTGAAAGCTTCTCGGGATTTGAATACGAGTGAGATCCGGGGGTTCGAGATCTTGCTCTCTTGGTTCGATGGTTGGAGGATTGGGCTTTGTTTGAATCCTGGGCGCCCGGCGGCGGAGCGATTTTGGAAGGAGCAGGTGCGCTCCAAGGGAAGAGAGGAATGGCAGTTGCTGCAGTGGGCGGAGGCGATTCGCTGGTATTTGCGCTGGCTGGATATTTGCCTGCACCAGAAGCGTGAGGTGCGTGGGCTTGCGGAGCGCTTGAAGGTTGCGGCTTATTCTGTCGGGGCGCGGCGTGGGTACATGCCGAATACTCGCAAGCGTTATGGCGGATGGCTGGCGAAGTTCGGTGCTTGGGTGAGCGGTGCGGATGGCAGTGAGGCAAAGGGTGGCGCACTGGAGGCGATGAACCCAGCGGTGGCCTGTGAGTGGCTGACGTATTTGGTGGAGGTGAAGGGGATGAGTTACTCTAGCCAGAAGTCGGCGCTGAACGCGTTGGCGTTTTTCTATAAAAGCGTGTGTGGCATGGAGGAGGTGGACTTGCGGGTGAGGCTGCGCAAGACGCAGGCACGGGTGCCGGTGGTGCTGAGTCAAGGTGAGGTAGCGCGGGTGATCGAGCAGCTGTCCGGAAAGTATCAGCTCATGGCGCGGCTGCAGTATGGTACGGGCATCCGGATCTCGGAGTTGATGAGCTTGCGGGTGAAGGATTTCGATTGGGAGCGCAATCAGGTGGTGGTGCGGGAGGCGAAAGGAGATAAGAGCCGAGTGACGATGTTGCCGGCCGGGGTGAAGGCGGAGTTGTTTGCGCGGCGCGATGTGGTGCGTCCGGTGTTTGAGATGGATCGGGCGAATGGCCTCGCAGGGGTGAAGTTACCGACCTTGTTAGCGCGGAAGTATCCCTCGGCCCCGGAGAGTTGGCAGTGGTTTTGGATGTTCCCATCGAAGAAGCTGTCGTTTGATCCGGATGATGGGACGGAGCGGCGACACCATTTGCATGCCGAGTCCTATCGGAAGGCTCTGCGGAAGGCGGTGGAGGCGGCAGGGATCGAGAAGCGGGTCACGCCGCATGTGTTCCGACACTCGTTTGCCACCCATCTGTTGGAGACGGGTACCGATATCCGCACCTTGCAGGAGCTTCTCGGGCACGAGGATGTGAAGACCACGGAACGATACACGCATGTGGCGCAGGGGGTCGGCGGGACGGGGGTGCGCAGCCCGCTGGATGCGATGGCTGATTGATTGATTGAGTAGCTGTCCACGGAGTGCAACTCCAGGCTACTTTCGGGCTACGCCCTGACGCGGAGTCGGAACAAGTTTCAGACACTAGGAGCCTGTCGGACTTAGAGGATTCGAGCAAAACGTTTTAGAATTCCAATCCAGATCCGTCTGCTGGGGAGGATTTAAATGGATTTAATGACGATTCAGCGGGCGGATCTGGGCGAGTTCTAAAATGATTCTTGCCGGAGCGGGTAAGTCCGACAGGCTCCTAGCAGACGATTAGCTCGCTAGGCCGATCGATTTACGCCAAGATCTTCTTGATCACGCGCATCGGCTCGACGCCGGTCAGGCGCTGGTCGAGACCCTGGTAGCGCTTGGTGAAGCGTTCGTGGTCGATCCCGAGGCAGTGCAGGATCGTGGCGTTGATCTCGTTGATATGCACCGAGTCGGCGACGGGGTTGTAGGAATACTCGTCGGTTTCGCCGAGCTCGATGCCGCCCTTGATGCCGCCGCCGGCCATCCACATGCAGAAGTTACGCGGGTGATGATCGCGCCCGTAGACCTCCCTGGTGAGCTTGCCCTGTGAGTAGACGGTGCGCCCGAACTCGCCGCCCCACACGACGAGCGTGTCGTCGAGCATGCCGCGCTGTTTCAGGTCGGTGACGAGAGCTGCGCAGGCTTGGTCGGTGTCTAGGCACTGGTTGCCTAGCTCCTTCGGCAGGTTGCCGTGCGAGTCCCAGCCGCGATGCATGATCTGCACCATGCGCACGCCGCGTTCCACCAGGCGTCGCGCCAGCAGCGCGCTCTGCGCGAACGATCCGGGCGTGTCGACGCGGTCACCGTAGAGGTCCTTGGTCGCCGGTGATTCACCACTCAGGTCGGTCAGGTCCGGGACGCTGGATTGCATCCGGTAGGCCATCTCGTATTGGGAAATTCTTGTCTGAATATCAGGGTCGCCGAAGCGCTGGAAGCCGCGCTGGTTGAGCTTGCCGAGCGCGTCGAGCATCGCGCGCCGGTCGCTGCGATCGACGCCTGGAGGGTTCTCTAGGTAGAGCACCGGATCGGCCCCGGCGCGCAGCACCACCCCACTGTGCTTGCCCGGTAGGAACCCCGACCCCCACATACGGCTGAACAGGGCCTGGGCGTTAGATCCGTTGGGGAAATTCGGCATCAGCGCGACGAAGGCAGGCAGATCGCTGGTCTCGGCACCGAGGCCGTAGGAGACCCACGACCCCATGCTCGGCTTGCCGGGCACCTCGCTGCCGGTCATGACGAAGGTGCAGGCCGGGTCGTGGTTGATGGCGTTGGTGTGGACGGTTTTGATCACCGCGATGTCGTCGACGATCTTCGCCGTATGCGGCAACAGCGAGCTGACCCAGCGGCCGCATTCACCGTGCTGCGTGAACTCGAATTTCGACGGGGCGACGGGAAACCTCCCCTGCCCGCTGGTCATTGTCGTGATGCGGTCACCGAGGAAGTCCTTCGGCAGATCTTTGTCGAACTGCTTGGCGAGGTTTGGCTTGTAATCCCAGGTATCGAGCTGCGACGGCCCACCGTTCATGTGCAGGTAGATCACCGACTTGGCGGTGCCAGAGAAATGCGGGAGTGCGGGCAGCGCCGGGTGCACCTCCGAGGAGAGCGCCTGGCTGCGAGCTTGCGAGGCGAGCAGCGATGCCATCGCGATGCCGCCGAGGCGCAGGCCGGAGTCGCCGAAGAACTGGCGGCGGGTCTGGAGGACTTGGTTGTCGAAGAATGGATTCATGTCGTCGGTTCGATTTGAGATCGAGGGGCTGAGAATTGAGAGATTTTGCTTAGACTTGGGTTTCGGGCTTCGATTTTTAAATCGAAGTTACGTCAATTGCGGACGACGGCTTCGTCGAGGTTGAGGATGAGGTTGGCGACTAAGGTCCAGGAAGCGAGTTGTACTTCATCGACGCCCGCAGGGGGCGCGGATTCACCAAAGGTGATCGCCTTCTTAGCCTCTTCCGGGGTCGCTTTGTATTTGGCGAGCTGCTGGTTGAAAAACTCCAGCACCACCAGCGCCTCTTCCGCTGCGGGAGGTCGGGCCAGCACGCTGCGGTAGGCAAATAGGATGCGCCCTTCAGGTGTCGCGTCCGCCTTCATGATGAGTCCAGCGAAGCCGCGCGCGGCTTCAAAATGCTGCACGTCGTTCATCAGTTGCAGCGCCTGTAGTGGCGTGTTGGTACGGTCGCGGCGGATGCATGATTCCTCGCGAGCGGGCACGTCGAAGTTCGACAGCATCGGGTGAGGCGCGGTGCGCTTGACGAAGGTGTAGAGGGTGCGCCGGTAGATATCGTCCCCTTTTCCCTGCTTGTAGTTGCGGGTGTTGGAGCCACCAAAGGCGACAGGCTCCCAGATATTCAGCGGCTGGTATGGGTTGACGCCTTTGCCGCCGAGTTGGGGTTTCAGAAGGCCGCTGACGAACAATGCCTGATCGCGAATCTGTTCGCCATCGAGGCGAAACCGTGAGCCACGCCCGAGTGTCTCATTCTCCGGATCATTCGCCCAACTGGAGGCCGGCGCATTGCTCTGTTGGCGGAAGGTGCGGCTGATCACCAGCTCTCGCATGAGCGCCTTCACGTCCCAGCCGGTCTCTTGGAAATGGATCGCTAGCCAGTCGATTAATTCTGGATGGCTTGGCAGTGATCCCTGGGTGCCAAAGTCGTGGCTGCTCTTTACTAATCCGAGACCGAACACCTGCTGCCAGAATCGGTTCACTGCCACACGCGCTGTCAGCGGGTTCTCTGGTGCGACCAGCCAGCGTGCGAGGTCGAGGCGGTTGGCGCGTTCGCCTACTTTCTTCAAAGGCGGCAGCACGGCGGGAGTCGCGGGAACGACCGGCTCGCCAGGGGTGTCGTATTGGCCACGGATCATGACAAAGCTGTCGCGCGGCTTGGGCAGATCTTTGTAGATGAACGTCGACGGCACGGACGCATCGTAGGCCGTCCGTTCCTTGGCCACCTCCGCCAGTCCGGTGAGCTGTGGGGCAAACGACTCGCGCGTGCTGCTGCAGACGTTCTGCACGTAGAAATCGAGTAGGAGTTTCTCCTGTTCCGGCTTGAGCACTTGCTCCGGCCCAGCCTTCAACCACACCTTCAAATCATTCGAAGCGCCGACCGTGTCCTTGCCCATCTGGGCTTTACGCCAGGCGGTGAACGAAAGCAGAGGATCACTGCTCGGATCAGTTCGCCCAGTGACGCCCATTTTATCGAAATAGACCGTGCCGCCATGGACGGTGAAAGCGAAACCGTTGACCTTCGTGCCCGGGTTGAGCCCAATGCTCTTGCCGTCGACTTCCAACTTCACCCACTCGCCCAAGTTCGGCAGCGCACCGGCTACGAATCTCTCCGTCGTCCCCTTCTTGCCAAAGTCGATGGTATCGGCACCCCAAACGCCGCGATGTTTCCAACCGCCACTATTGAACTGGATCATCACCTCCTCGGGCGGATCGGCCGGATCTAGGTAGACATGCAGGAAGAACGCCGGATTCTCCGGGACGGTGAACACCGCGGCACCCTCTTCATAGTAATCTTGCGCCATCGCCGCCCCACCGCGCTTGAGTGATTTCGCGCCGCTGAATACCGGGGAGTCGACATAGGTCAACCCGTGCCCCGACGAACCGACCTTCGCCCCCTGCGGAAACGCATCATCGAACCAAACCTGCTCGGACTCGGTCACTGGCGGTTTCGAATTGGCCTCGGCCGGATCTCGATAGACGACCTTCACCGCGATCGCCCCCATCTGTTTTCTGATCGTTGCCTCACGATCACCGAACGCCTTCATCTTCTCATCGTAGCCATCTGGCCTCACCCTCATCACCGGCTCGGTCAGCAGTTTGTTGCCATCCATCGCCGGGTCCGCGTTGGAATTGAAGAAAGCATAGAGCGAGTAGAAATCTTTCTGCGTGATCGGGTCGTATTTGTGATCATGACAGACCGCACAACCGGCGGTGAGCCCGAGCCAGGCCTGCGCCGTCGTGCTGGCGCGATCGACGGCGTAGCGGTAGATGAACTCTTTCTTGATGCTGCCGCCTTCGCCAGTCGTAACGTTGCAGCGATTGAAGCCAGTCGCAACCAGTTGGTCTTGGGTCGGGTTCGGTAAAAGGTCGCCGGCCAGCTGTTCGATGGTGAACTGGTCATACGGCAGGTTGCGGTTGAAGGCAGACACGACCCAATCGCGGTAGGCCCACATCTGGCGCTCGTTGTCGAGGTGCATGCCGTGCGTGTCGCCGTAGCGGGCGACGTCGAGCCAGAAGCGCGCCATCTCTTCGCCGTAGTGCGCCGAGGCGAGGA
>JBLHKE010000509.1:0-5847 GCA_047619485.1 Verrucomicrobiales bacterium
ATGGACTACCCGACGTAAAGGGCGATGGGTCTATCTATAGGAAGCGGAGTGACAGAGGCAGCCTGCAAATGCATAGCCAAAGCGAGGATGTGCGGCTCAGGCATGCGCTGTGACACGAAGGACGCGGCCGAGGTAATATCTTTGCGTAAGATGGTCAAAACCGAGGGGCGATGGGACGAGTTCTGGGAAAAAGTGGGCCGCTACGGCTTCACGAAAATAACGACGCCTAAACGTCAGAAGAAGTAATAATACCAAAACTAACACTGATCTTATTAAACCGAAACATCCAATTAACAGCTCACCCCACTCAATCCTATGGGACAGACCGGATACCTACGCTCTCGCAGTGGCGCGATCTTCCGGTTTTGCAGAAAACAGTCGTTGTGAAAGGTTAGGTCTTCCACATTACGAGGATCGAGCCTGAGAATAACAGGCAGGCCAGACCGGCTGCGAGTGCGATCATGGAGCGGTTCTGTTTCGAGTCGAGTGCGTCGTCGTAGGATAGCACGATCTCGCCCTTGATTTCGACTGCGTAGATGTCGTCGTCGGTCGAGGCCGGGAGGAAGCGGTTGATAGTGGATTCGAACAGGCTCGCGATCGGTCCTTTCATGCGCCCGACGGAGATGGTCACTGGTGCTTCGGTGCGGAGGCGATCGCGCAAGATCTCGTAGTGGGTGCGCTGGTCGCCGTAGCTGACCTTGCGCTTTCCGTCGAGAGTGATGCGGATGATGTGCAGCTTGGCGTAGGGATTTTGCGCCTCGAGCTCTTCTATTGGCACCTTTTTGGTGAACGTGAAACGCTCTAGCTCATCCAGTCGTGGCTCGCGGGAAAGAAAATACCCGGCGGTGAGCATGAGCCCGGCGACCAGAAACAAAAAGAACATGATGACACGCATGGTTGAAACTATAGCCGCAGCGTGGGGTTGATGCAGGTCGAAAAAAATGCAGCAGAGCCACTCGAATCTCTGAGGTTTTCATGACTTTTTCTGAAATCGATCGCGGCCGGCGTGTAATCGGTTCGACAAATCCTCCGGCGCGGCTTTTAATGCGCTGCCAACAGCCGATGACCCCAGACCCTACCACGACCCAGCGCGGATTTTTCCTTAGTTTTGAGGGGTCGGAGGGTTGTGGGAAATCGACCCAGATCCAGCTTCTCAAGGCGCGCCTCGAGGCGGTTGATCGGAAAGTGCTCCTGACCCGCGAGCCTGGTGGGACATTCATTGGCGAACGCATCCGAGATCTGCTGCAATACACGCCGGAGGCTGGCGACATGTGCGATGAGGCGGAGTTGTTTCTGTTTGCGGCGAGTCGAGCTCAGCTGGTGCGGGCGGAACTGATGCCGGCCTTGGCGTCGGGCACGGTGGTGATAGCTGATCGTTTTTTTGACTCGACGACGGTCTATCAAGGGATGGCACGAGGGCTCGATCGCGCTTCGGTGAATGCGATCAACGGGTTTGCGGTTGGCGACTGTCGTCCTAAGTTGACACTGTTGTTGGATCTGGATTCGGAGGAAGGGCGCACCCGGGCTGCGGGTCGTGAGGGGGTGGCGGATCGCATGGAGCAACTGCCGGCGGCATTTTATCAGAAGGTGCGTGACGGTTACCTTGAGTTGGCGGCCGCCGAGCCAGAGCGGATCCAGGTGATCGATGCGGTCGGCAGCATCGAAGCGATTGCTGCGACGATTTGGGATACGGTTCGTGAAAGGATGGGCGAATGAGTTTCGTGCTCGATGATGCTTTCCAATACCTCGAGCGTGGTTATTCGCACGAGCGGCTGGCGCACGCTTACTTGATCACCGGCCCGGACGGCAGTGGCAAGCGCGAGCTGGCGGCACGACTGATTGCGCTGGTCAACAAGGTCGAGGTGGGGACGCTCGACGAGATGATGGGGGATAGCGTGCGGGTGGTCCGGCCGGAGTCGAGATCGCGTATCATCAAGGTTGCGCAGATGCGCGAATTGGAGAAATCGTTCTACATGTCCGGGGCGAGCGGAAAGATGAAAGTCGGGGTGATCGACGAGGCCGACCGCATGGTCGAGGCAGCGGAGAACGCCTTCCTCAAAACTCTCGAGGAACCACCTGTGGGATGCCTGCTCATCATGATCACGGCGTATCCCGAGCAGTTGCTCGATACGATTCTGTCGCGCTGCATCCAGGTGCCGCTGCGGGTGACCCAACAGCGGCCACACACCGAGCGTGAGAAGGTGCTGCTCGAGAGCCTGGCGAAGTATTCGGCCTCAGGGAAGCGTAGCCCATCGCGTGCGCTGGGTCTGATGTCGCGTTTCACGATGCAGTTCAAGGAGGTGAAGGCAGAGATCGGCAAAGACCACGCCGCCGCGCTGAAGCGTGAGACCGAACTGTATCAGAAGACGACCGAGGGGGACTGGCTGAAGAAGCGTGACGAGTATTACAAGGCGCTGACTGAATCGATGTACCTGCATCAGCGCACCGGGCTGGTGGAATTGCTGGTGAGCTGGCTCGCGGATGCGTTGCGCTGCCAGGTCGGCTATGGTCGGCTCGACTTTCCGCAGCATGCCGAGGTGATCCGCTCGCTGGCCGAAAACCTCGAACATCGAGACCTGACGAAACGGCTGGGGGCGCTCGAGGATTTGCGAACGAATCTCGCGACCAATGTCCAGGAGGCGTTGGCGATGGAGGTGGCGTTCATCCAGGCATTCGGGTAGGAACCGATTTGCCTAAAATCTCGTCTTCTACTATATTCAACCTGATGAAACTGACTAGAAAAATCGTTGATGTAACCTGTGCCTTGACCTTGTTTGCCGGGCTCGCAGAGCTCAGGGCGGAACCGGTGGCCGATTTTGCGATTGAAGACATCAACACGACTTCGCCGCGCTACGAGCAGACCGTGTCACCGCGTGATTATCGGCATCAGGTTTCGGGTTATTATTTTGGCGACCCGAACTGAGGCATCTGCCGGAGTCAGTTTGGCTTCCTCCAACAGATCGCCGGTGAATTAGCCGCTGCTGCCCCGACTGATTACCGCATTGAGCTTCTCGGAATTAGCTGGGGATCTACGACGTTCAACTCGCTGATGACGGATGGGAGAGATCTCCCTTGGCTACAAGATCCGAGCGCTGGAGGTGTGACGACAGCTTGGGGTGCTGGCTATCGCGATTTTGTGATGCTCGACCCGGCCAACGAACGTCCGATCGCCGCGTATAACCTGTCCATCCATTCGCTCTCTAGCGCGGCCAACCGAGCCGAGCTGAAGTCTCTCTTGCTCGGGCTTGCGGTGTTGAAGGATGACGACAACGACAAGTTGAGTGACTACTGGGAAGACGAGGTCTTCGATGGGGATGATTCTGCTGGGCCGGAAGATGATACGGATGGGGACGGTGGTAACGAGAGGCTTGAGTATGCCCTCTCCTCGGATCCGGATTCGGGGGCGAGTCTTCCTGACACGAGCCTTGCGACGATGTTGGTCGAAGGGGCTGAGTTTCAGGTGATCATCTTTCGGCGGAGGCTGGGTGTGGCGGGAGGATTGCAATACGCGGTGGAGTTCAGCCGCGACGGGATCGGATGGTCGGCTGCGGCCGAGGAGGTTATCGAAATTGCATCCACTAATCCCTATGACGGAACCGGCAGCGAGGTCGTGTCCGTCCGAGTCGTGCGACCGATCTCTGAACAGGGGCGGGGATTGTTACGAGTGAGGGTTACGTTGCCATGAGTCGTGGTGGTGATTGCGGGTGCTCCAGTATCTCTAGGTGAGCACCGCGGCGTAGACTTTAGGGGCTGTCGAAAAACTTGAACGGAGCATCGAACGGTAGCTGGTTTTGCGAGAAGTTAGGAGATTCTCTAGGCTTTGCGACGCCGAGGAGTGCTCGTCGGAACTCTGGCCGGAAGGTTGCAGAACTGGCAGCAACCAAGTAAGTCGGGCGCTCCTGCCCATGCGCGTCAATCTAAGTGCCAGTTCCGATACCCGTCACTTCGATTGCAAATCGAATTGACGCCATCGCCTACGGCGACCGGTTTTTTCAGTAGTCCCTCTGTAAACATTGCTTAGGTTGACGCCTATGGGCATGGGTGCCCAATTTACGTTCGGAACGAAAGCATTGGCGTTATGGTCGTTCGGTCTCGCAATCGTGTGTGGTGAGTTTAGCTACGGCTGCCGTTCAACCGGGAACTGATGGTGCAGCTGAGTGTAACTTTTGCCGCAAACCGTCAGCTGATGATCGGGTGGACGACGTGGGCCTCGTGGACTCCGGTGAGTCGCGAGTCGAGGCCTTGGAACTTGACCGACAGGCGGGTGTGATCGAGACCGAGCAGGTGGAGCATGGTGGCGTGGAGGTCGCGGACGTGAACTTTGTCTTGCACTGCCTCGTAGCCGAATTCATCGGTGGCACCGTGGGTGATACCCGGGCGGACGCCGCCGCCGGCCATGAACATCGAGAATCCTTGGATGTGGTGATCGCGGCCGGAGCCCTGTGCCATTGGTGTGCGCCCGAACTCGCCTCCCCAGATGATGAGGGTGTCGTCGAACAGGCCACGCTGCTTGAGATCTTTGATGAGCGCGGCGGTTGCTTGGTCGACCAGGCGTGCGGTGTTCGCGGTTCCGTTTTTGATCCCACCGTGGTGGTCCCAGCCGCGGTGGTAGAGCTGCACGAAGCGCACGCCACGTTCGACTAGTCGGCGGGCGAGCAGGCAGTTCGACGCGAAGGAACCGTCGCCAGGCTGGCAGCCGTACAAATCGACGATGTGTTTCGGCTCCTGCGAGGCATCCATCAGGCCGGGCACGCTCAATTGCATCCTCGCCGCCAACTCATACTGGGCGATGCGGGTGCTGATCTCTGGGTCGCCAAATTGGATGGCAGCGCTGCGGTTCAATTCGTTCACCGCGTCGTAGATGTCGCGCTGGCGTTCGGTGGTGACGCCTGGAGGATTGCCGACGTAGTTCACGGCGGCGCCGGCGGAGTTGAACTTCACCCCTTGGAACTTGCTGGGGAGAAACCCGCTGTGCCACTGGCGCGAGGCGATCGGTTGGGACTGGCCGCCGCCGACTGAGGTCATGACGACGTATCCCGGGAGGTCGTTGCAATCGCTGCCGAGCGCGTAGTTGACCCACGAACCCATGCTCGGTCGGCCGGGCAGGGAGGTGCCGGTATTGAATACGGTGTGCGCCGGATCGTGGTTGATCTGGTCGGTCTGCATCGAACGAACCACGCAGATATCATCGGCGACCGAGGCGATGTGCGGAAGGATGCTGGATATTTCGGTGCCACTCTTGCCCCATTTCTTGAAGGAGTGTTGGGGACCGAGGACCTTGAGGGCGCTTCCTTGCAACTGGGCGATAGGTTTGCCTTTCGTCACTGACTCCGGCATCGCTTTGCCGTTGTATTCTTCGAGTAACGGTTTGTAGTCGAAGGTCTCGAGGTGGGATGCTCCGCCCGCCATGCAGAGGTGGATGACATGTTTGGCGCGCGCCGCCTGGTGGGGGAGGACGCTCTCTCCACCCATGGTTGCCGCGTAGGCGTTTGGGTTCAGTAACGAAGAGAGGGCGACGCCGCCGATCCCTTGGGCCGAGCGGTTGAGAAATGCCCGGCGGTTGATGAGATGTAGGAGTTGTTTGTCCATGGCGACTAGTTGCGGATGATGGTTTCGTGCAAGTTGAGAATGACCCGGGCGACCGATGTCCAAGCTGCCAGTTCGGCAGGATCGAGCGTGCTCTTCGGGTGCTGGCCGACGCTGATGAGCTGATCGGCGGCGGTATTGTTTTCGAGATACTCCTCCTTGTGCTTGGCGTAGACGGATTCTAGAACGCTTGCCTGCTCGGGTGTCGGTGGCCTCGATAGCGCCCTCTTCCACCCGTAGGTGATCGTCGATGCGACGGAG
>JBLHKE010000510.1:0-5847 GCA_047619485.1 Verrucomicrobiales bacterium
CCAACACGACCAGGTGCGTGCTGAGGCTGAAGCAGAGCAGGCGCGTCTGTTGAGCCAGCACAACCAGGTGCTGGCCGAAGCCGGCGCGGAGAAGGCGCGTCTATTTAGCCAGCACGATCAGGTGCGTGCCGAAGCCGAAGCGGAGAAAGCGCGTCTATCGAGCGAGCACGACGAAGCGATTGCGGCAATCGAGAAGACGAAGCTGGACCTGGCTGCCGAGCACGGCCGCGAGCGTGACGAGGCATTGGCAAGATTGGCAGAGAAAAAAGATGCGCAGTTGCAGCGGAGCCTCGCAGACAAAGAGGTAGCACTCGGGCGCGTGTTGGAGGAGAAGCAGGCGGCGCTAGAGGAGCGCGAGTCGGTGGTCGTGGGGAAATTGGCGGCGACTGAGGCCGAGCTCGAAGGGCTGCGCGACCGGTCGCGGGGCGATCTCGAATCGTTGCGCAGCGAGCTGAAGGCGCGCATCAGCGAGCTCGAAGTCGAGCGCGATGACAAAGTCGCCGAGCACGTGCAAGGATTCGCAGCGCTCAAGGCCGATTTTGATTCTGCCGTGGCCGAGAAGGTCAAGCTAGCTGCCGCGGTTGCGGGGGGGCAACAGCGCCAGGAGTCGAGCGACGCCGAGCTGGTCAAGCTGCGCAAAGACATCGACCGGGCGCACAAAGAAGTGTCGGCTGCCGCCACCGAGCGCGATCGTTTTGTCCTGATTCCAGAGAACGCCCCGTTCGGAATGGTGCTGATTGCCAGAGACGGTGTGATCCTCTATTCCAACAAAGCGGCGGCTGAGATCGCCGGGGTTGATTTCGGACAATTCGAGACGGTCGAGGGCTGGCTCCGCGAGCAGGCGCCGACCGATGAGGAGGAAGGGCGCGAGCGCCTCGTCGCCATGTGGCGCGAAGGTGTCTGGCGTAAGGAGGGGACGAAAGTGCTTTCAATGCAGACCGACAAGGGGCTGCGTGAGCTGGAGTTGAAGTCGAAGCTGCTGCCGGATGGGCAGCTATTGCTGTCGATGTTCGACGTCACCGACTCCCTGCGGGCGGAGGAGGCCCTGCGGGCGAGCGAGGTGAAATTCCGCTCGATCTTCTACGACTCTGGGGTCGGGATGACGCTCGTCGATAAGACCGGCAACATCTTCGACGCCAACCCGGCGCAGGAGAAGCTGATGGGTTACTCGCGCTCGGAGTTGCGCAAGATGCACATCGAGGACTGCCTGTCGATCGAGGAGATCGCGCGCACCCAAGAGCTGTCGCGGCAGATGGCGCAGACGCGTTCGCGCTCGGGGGAGTTGACGATCAAGTTGCAGCCGAAGGACAAGCGCCCGGCGTGGGCGCACTTGAACATCTCGCTGGTGCGCGACCCGGATGGCGAGGTGATCTTCGCTGCCTACTTCTTCCACGACATCACCAAGGAGCGTCAGGCGATCTTCAACGAGGAGCGCGCGAACTCCAACCTCGCCAGTTCGCAGGCGGAGAAGCTGGCGATCGTTGAGGCTAGCCCTGACTTGATCCTAGTGGTCGGTCCTGACGGTGTGGTCGCGAACGTCGTGCCACCAGTGCACTTCCCGCTACACGTCGATCAAGCGATGGAGGGCCGTCCAGTGGGGGACGTGATCCCCCCGATCGCCGGGGATTATCCACAGCTCGCCTTGCAGGCGCGGAAGTTTGGTGGGGTCGTGACGAAAGAATTCAGTGTCGAACAGGGCGAAGAGACGTTTTATTTCGAGTCCCGGATCGCGATGAGCGGTGCGGAGAATCTAGTCGTGATCGTGCGTGATATCACGGCGGCGAAGAAGGCGGAGCTGGTGATGCACCGCCAGGCGCTGACCTTTGCCAACATCCGTGACGCGATCGTGGTGGCCGACCTGAAAGGTCGAATCAAGGACTGGAACCCTGCTGCGGAACAGCTCTTTGGCTACAGCCACGAGGAAGCGCTAGGGATGGGGCTCTATGAGATCTATGACCGGGATGAACCGAAGCGGTTCAAGCAGACGATCACGGCGGCGATCGGCAAAGATCGTAAGTGGGAAGCTCGCACGCAGTTTCACTGCAAGGACGGTTCGGTCGGTGAGTGCGAGGTTCGCTACACGCCGCTGCTCGACGAGTCCGGTCGCCCGCTGGCGCTGGTCGGAGTGACTCGGCTTGCCGGGTCGGGGGCAGGGGAGGCTGCGCCACAGCCAGCTCTCATTCAGGCGGCACCGATTACAGGCCTAGACCCACGAATCGCGCACCAGCAGCTCAAGGATAGCGTGCAATCTTTCGTCGATGTCCTCGCGGCCCAGGAGGCCTCGGCGACCCTCGACGAGGACTTGCGGGTGGAACTGGGGATCAACCGTGCCCGGTTGGAGGCGGTCGCGATCTTACTCCGAGTCATCGAGGAGGGTGGTGACTACGAGCACGTCGACTTTGGCAAGTATGTTGGCGAACTCGTCCGTTTCTTGCTCGCCGAATTCGGTCCAGAACATGCAGGGATTGAGGTGCATCTAAATGTGAAGGGGATCACCCTTCCTGCGTATGCTGCCCAGCCGTTGGCCATGGTCTTGTTCGAACTGCTGAGTAACTCACTGCGCCACGCATTCATCCGCCGGTCGGGCGGTATGGTCGGCGTGTCGATGGGGGTCGGCGCAGAGGCTGGCTGGATGGTGGTCAATGACGACGGCACTGGATTGCCGACTGGCTTTAATCTTTCGGCACCGCCTCACGGCGCCGGATTACGCATCGCGGCGCAGCAGGTGGCCAAGCTCAACGGCGAGCTGAAACTGGCCGACGCGATGGACACAGAAAT
This sequence comes from Verrucomicrobiales bacterium, assembly GCA_047619485.1. Classification (GTDB taxonomy): domain Bacteria; phylum Verrucomicrobiota; class Verrucomicrobiia; order Verrucomicrobiales; family DEV007; genus JBLHKE01. The sequence continues at coordinate 2,779 of JBLHKE010000510.1, forward strand.
TCAGGTTGGATTTCGTCTGAATGGGGCTACGTAGGTAGTCCCATAAATGAAGCCTACCAGGATCTTAGTCGTCGAAGATGAGGGTGTTATAGGGCGCGACGTTCAGAATACACTCGTCCAATTGGGCTACGTCGTGCCGGATGTCGCGCGCACTGGTGAGGAGGCGCTCGAGTTGGTGGCGCGGATCGAGCCGGATCTGGTGCTCATGGATATCCGCTTATCGGGCGAGATGGACGGCATCGAGACGGCGGCAAGGATCAAGACAGACTATCGCGCCCCGGTCATTTTCCTGACGGCGTTGGCTGATCGAGAGACGATCGCTCGTGCTAAGGCGACCGAGCCCTACGGTTACCTGCTGAAACCATTCAACGATCGCGAGCTCCAGTCGACGGTCGAGATGGCAGTGTCCCGTTCGCGCGCGCAGAAGCGCCTAGAGGCGAGCGAGGAGCGCTTTGCTAATACCCTGCGCAGCTTGGCCGATGGGGTAATTGCCACCGACTTAGTCGGCAACGTCACCTTCTTGAACCCACTGGCTGAAGCGATCACCGGTTGGGCATCCGAAGAGGCGGTCGGCCGGCCACTACAAGAAATTTTTCGTATCACGCGACCGAGTGGTGAAGAGGCGCCACCGATGGAGATGCGTGAGGGAGATGGCGAGCCGCGCCCGGTGTTGCTCCAATCCCGCAGCGGTGTGAAAATTGCCATCGAGGACAATTCTGCTCCGCTGAAAAACGATGATGGCAGCTTGGCCGGCCTGGTGGTCGTCTTCCGCAAGCGCGTCTTGCCAGAGGGGGCGCCTGGCGCGAGGGCGACTTCCGAATCCAATGCGCCGCTGGTTGGCCTGATCGAGGGGATTGCCGATCCGCTACTCGCCGTCGGTGCGGACTGGGTCATCACTTTCGCCAACCCGCAGGCGGCAGGCCTGTTCGAGAAAGCGCGCGACGAGATCGTCGGGCGTGTCCTCTGGGATGAATTTCCCGCCAGCATCCGCACGGAGTATTACGGCGAACTCTACGAAGCTCTCAGTAAGCAAGAGCGCCGCACGATCGAGATGGAGATCAAGGAGCGCGGACTTTGGTTTGGCGCGGAGATCTACCCGTTTGGTGATGGCTTGCTGATCCTGTTGCGTGACATCAGTGCGCGGAAGGAGGACGAGCAACGCCACCGGCGTCTGGAGAAACTCGAGAGCCTGGGGTTGTTGGCGCGTGGGTTTGCTCACGACTTCAACAACTTGCTCACCGTGTTGCTCGGCAATATCTCCCTCGCGCAGATGAAATTGCCAGAGGTCAACGAGGCGTCGGAGGAGTTGGCTTCGGCAAACAAAGCTGCCGTCCAGGCCCAGGGGCGTGTGCACCAGTTGCTGACCTTCGCCAAGGGCGGTGTGCCAATCCGTCAGAAGCAGGCGCTCGGACCGGTATTGGATGAATTTTTGGCGACGCACGACCGCCAGAAAAAAATCGGCTACGTGCTCAAAGTTGCCGATCGACTCCCGCAGGTCCAGGTGGATGCCGGCCAGCTGAAGCGCTTGATCGACAACCTCGTCACCAACGCCGAGCGGGCGATGTACAGCGGTGGGGACATCGAGATCAGCGGAGAGAGCCTGCCGGCCAATTCTGCGCAGCGCGCGAACTTGCCTGATGGTCTCGACCTGGATGATGGCGTTGATTACGTGCTGCTACAGGTGAAAGACACTGGCTCGGGGATCGCGAGCGAGCACCTCGACAAGGTATTCGAGCCTTACTTTACGACCCGCCGTCGGGAGAACGCGACCGGCATCGGCCTGACCGTCTGTGAGTCGATCGCACGCGCGCACGAGGGTGGGATCGCGGTGGAGGCTTCGGAGGGCGAGGGGACGACGGTCAGCGTGACCATCCCAGTTGCAGCGCAGGGGAAAGAGGAGGTGGCGGCAAAAACCGAGATGCCAGCTGTGGATGCAAAGGCGCGTATATTGATCCTCGAGGACGAGCCGCTGGTGCGCCAGATCATGGTGCGTTCACTGCAGTCGTCCGGCCACGAACTCGTCGAGACCGCCGACGGTGCCGAGACCGTAGCGAGGTATCTCGAAGCGATGGAGGCCGGCCGTGCCTTTGACTTGGTTATCACTGACTTATCGATCCCGAACGGGATGGGCGGCATCAAAGCGATCGAGGAGATCCGGCAATCGGATCCCGACGTGCTCGCGATCGTTTCGAGTGGCTACGCTGACGAGCCTGCGATGGCCAATCCGGAGCAATTCGGCTACGCAGCAGTGCTGCCAAAACCCTACCAGCCAAACGATCTGGTGGGCTTGGTTGACCTGGTTTTGAACGGACGCTAGCCGGCGCGGAGTCACGCGCCGATGAGCTAGCTGAACTTGCCAGAGTCTGCACACGCGTCGCGCGGATCTGCAACGAACTGAGGATGACATTCCTTGCGCTTCCGCGCGGCTGTGTTCCATTGCTGCCTTTCCCAAAACCATGAGCGAAAGTGACCATTCTGACGAACCCGAAGTCCCTGGGCGGGCGAATGCCGAGCCGATCTATTTCGACTCCCACATGCACACTCCACTGTGCAAGCACGCCTATGGCCAGCCGATCGCCTACGCGCGCAATGGCATGCGCCGCGGGCTCAAGGGCATCATCATGACCTGCCACAGCCCGATGCCGGACGGGTTCTCGAGCAGCGTCCGCATGTCGCCTGAGGAGTTCCCAGAATACGTCGAGCTCGTCCGCGATTCGGCCGAGCAGTTGGAGGGGCAATTTTTGATCCGTCTCGGCATGGAGAGCGATTGGTTCCCGGGCATGGAAGGCTGGTTGAAAGAACTTCACGCGCGCGAGCCATTCCATTACATCCTCGGTTCGGTGCATCCGTTCCTACCGGAGTACAAGGACAAATTTCACACCGGTGACGTGGTCGAATTCCAGAAGGGATATTTCGGCCACCTGGCGGACGCGGCTGAGACCGGCCTGTTCGACTGCCTGGCCCACCCGGACATCGTCAAGGTGATGACGGTGCGCGATTACCAGTTCGAACGCCTCGAGGGGGCGGTTGATGCGGCGCTCGGACGGATCAAGCGAGCCGGCGTCGCGA
>JBLHKE010000511.1:0-5827 GCA_047619485.1 Verrucomicrobiales bacterium
GGCGAAGAAGCGCTCGGATTCGTCGAGGTCAACCTCGAGCTGCGCCTCCTCGGCGGCGCAGGCTTCCTCCATTTCGCGCTTGGCGACGAATGTTTGGTTGCGGTAGTCGCGCTCGAGTGCCGCCTCGCGTTCGGCGAAACTCGAGACAGTCTCGCGGAGGGATTCGAGGAGCTGGATGGACTGGCTCGGTGCTAGGTGCTTGGGGCGACCCGGAGATTTACTCACAGTTATCTTTAATCTTTCTTAGGACGTTGTCGAGTTCGTCGATGATGGCGACGGCCGAGGAGATGCTGTCGGGGATGGGGGCGATGTATTTGGTCTCGAACTGCTTGGACTTCTGGTCGCGCCAAGAGTTGCTGACCTGATCCCAGGCGGTTGAGAGATCCTTCGACGCGCGCGCGAGTTTTGCTTTGCTGGCTTTGAGGCTCATTCGCTATCAGGAGTTTCGGATTCGGCCGGTGCTTCTTTCGGCTGCTGGGTGATGTCGCGCGGTGCCGCGACCTCGGCGTAGGACTCGAGGGTCTTCAGCGTCTGGCTGAGGTAGGCGATGGCATTGGGCATGTCGTTGCCGAGGTAATGTCGAAGGTTCTCCAATTTTCGGGCGAGTGGTTCGACGTGGCTGTCGAAGTTGCGCACCCAGTATTTGATCGTTCGCAGTTTCTCTTCCGCCTCGCGCATCGAGCGGCGCGCCTTGACGACGGCAGCCTCCTGTAAAGTGGTGGCGCTGGTGAAGGTAGCGAGTTTCGCTGAGAATAAAGCCTGCTGCGCCTCGTCGAGTTTGCGGCGGCGTTTTTTGATCTGTGTCTGCCAGTAGGTGCGCTGGTCGACCTGCAACCAGTTGCGCATGCGGCGCACGTCCTCGTTGACCTCATCGAGCGAGTTCTTCGACTTCGAGAGGAATACGATCACCTGGCTGCGGAACGTCTCGAGGGCGTCGATGGAAGAGACGTTGGCTTGTTGGTCTGCCATTTGGAGTCGGTAGAAGGATTCGAATTTTAACCGCGAAAGACGCGAATTACACGAATGGGTTTTGACTATCGCTGGTCGAGATATTCTTCGATACGCTGGGCTTTGCGCAGGAGGAATGGCGTGTGTTGCTCGGATATCTCGATGAATTTCTTCAGCGTCTTCATCGTCTGCACGAACTCCTCGGCAAACTTGATGTTTTCCTGATCTTGCCAGGTGCTGGCGAGCGCGGTGAAGCGTGCTTGGAGTCCGCCAGCCTTGGTCTGGAGGTCATCGTTGAAGCGTTTGAGCTCCTTTGCGAAACGGCGGACCTCATCTGGGTCCATGATTGCTTGTGCCATGGGATAATTTGAGTTGGGTTGAGCTGAGGACCTCTATCGAGAGTAGGCGCTTGGGGGTGGGGGTGCAAGCCTTTGGCACTGGCTCTGGGATTCGATCTTGAAATCGAATTTACTTGGCTGCGACCGCCGTCTGGGAGGACGAGCCTAAGCCTTCGATGCCGAGTTCGATCTGGTCGCCGGGTTTGAGAAACTGCGGCGGCTTCATACCGGCGCCGACGCCGGCTGGGGTACCGGTGGAGATCACGTCACCGGGGAGCAGGGTCATGAATTGGCTGAGGTAGCTGAGCAAGAACGGGACTTTGAAGATGAGGTTGGCGGTGGTGCCGTCCTGGCGCAGCTCGCCGTTGACCTTGAGCCACATCTTGAGGTCGTCGATATCAAGTAGCTCGTCGCGCGTGGCAAGGAACGGCCCGAGCGGGGCGAAGCTGTCGGCGCCTTTGCCCTTGTTCCACTGGCCGCCACGATTCTTTTGAAAGTGGCGCTCACTGTAGTCATTCATCAGCGCGTAGCCGGCGATGTGTCCGAGGGCGTCGGCCTCGTCGACGTAGCTGGCGCGTTTGCCGATGACGAAAGCGAACTCGACTTCCCAGTCGGTGTGTTCGCTGTTGCGTGGGATGATCAGCGGGTCGTGCGGTCCGCACAGGGAGGTGGTCGATTTAAAGAAGGTGATCGGTTCGTCGGGGAGGGGCGAGTTGGTCTCGGCGGCGTGATCGCTGAAGTTGAGGCCGATGCAGACGATCTTGCTCGGGCGTGCGACGGGGGAGCCGAGGCGAACGTCGGCAGCGAGTTCGGGGGCCGTTTCGGCGTTGGGGTCCGCCCAGTTGGCGAGGCGCGCGAGGCCGTCAGTGGAGAAGAATGCCTCGTCGTAGTCTTCACCGAACGCGGTGGCATCGATTCGGCGACCGTCAGGGAGTTGCAGGCCGGGGTGTTCTTCTTCGAAATTACCGTGGCGGATGAGTCTCATAGGAGGCTTGGATTGATTTTTTCAACCACGAATGGACACGAACAAACACGAATTCTAGGCATTGGAATTCTGATGTTAATACCGAAGAATCTAGATTCGTGCTGATTGGTGTCGATTCGTGGTTAGAACCGCTGCTGGTCAATCCAGGCCCAGTTGCGCGAAGCCATCGACGCAGATCTGTGACCAGGTCTCCAGGCGGTCGTGGCGGGCCTTCAGTTCTTCGTGGCTGAGGAACTCGAGCTCGGAGATAGCGGCCTCGTTGGCCTTCACGTCGGGTGACTCGAGTTCGAAGAGGTGCACGACACCGAGGTGCACTTGGCCTACCTCGTTGCTGTCATCGTTCAACAGGGCGACGATGCGTTGCTGATACTTCGAATTGATAACGAGTTCTTCGTTCATCTCGCGATCGACGCCGGTCATGTAGGTGTCGCGCTCGAGTGATGAGGCTTCGGCATCCTCGGTGTTGATGTGGCCGCCGATGCCGATCGACCCCTTCGCTGCGAGCCGTTGTTCGCCGGACTTTTTTCCGCGCACGTAGTGGAGGAATTTTCCACCGTGGTGGAAGATCGCGTAGGGGATGATCTGCTTGTGGCTCGGGTCATCCTCGGCGAGGTCGCGCAGCATGAAGTAATTGTTTTCCTCCGAGAGGAATTGCGGCAGGTAGTCGGCGGTGTTGGCCGCGAGGCCTTGGAAGCTGCCGATGGAGTCGAAGAGCTCGCGCTTCACGACGAGCACGTGTTCGTTGTCGTATTTGGACATGGGTTAGGCGTGTGGGTTGGTTAAGGGCTTGTTGGGAACAAAAAGGCACCCGCCGGTGGTGGCGGGTGCCTTTCGGTCGTTCGTTAGTTGAACGAGATGAATGTGGTAAGATCCCAGCCTAGCTTAGTAAGGCTGGGTACGGCCGTAGTCGTAGACCGACTGGAACCCGAGTTCGCTCGGATAGTCGGAGTAGCCATGGTTAACGTCCCACTTGAGCTTTTTGGGGATTGGCGACTTGAAACCGTCCTTGTAGGTGGCGAATGGGAAGGTGACGACCTCGTAGAGGCCGAAGCCCATACGGACGACCGAGCGCTTGGCACCGTTCACTATTCCGTGGCCAGCAGCGACGGTCGAGCCTTCGCGCATGTTGCTCTTGCGCCAGGAAGCCGGAAGCTCCGTGATGCCGTAAATCATATTTGAGAGACCACGTGAGAGCTTACGAACGCGGTTATCACGACTCCCGGGAGGAGACTGGATATCTGCGAAAGCAGTGAATGATGTGGTCGCGAGGACAAAGGTCAGGATAAGGGCGAGCTTTTTCATAATTGTTAATTAAACTTAGGTTAGCGAGACTTGAGAATGATTGGCAACTGTATTTTTCATGAAAATTCAGATGCCTCTAGGGCGGCAGCCGACCGGTCGAGTTGAGATTGTGGAGACTGATCCTAATTTTTCAAGCATTTCCTAGGATTATGCGTTGCGATCCGCAGGGGGATTACCTATGGTGCCCGACTTACTTAATATATGAATGAAGAGGTCGAAAAACTCGTAACTGCTGGAAAACTCAACAAATCCTTGGGAGAAAACCTCTCGAATTTGGAGGCTGGCACCGTATGTCTGCATAAAAGCTGGGGCGTTGGACGCGTCAAAAGCTGGGATTTGATGGGCGATCGCATCAAGATTGACTTCAAGGATAAGCCTGGGCACGACATGAAGCTCGAGTTTGCAGCCAAGTCGCTGGAGCCCCTCGATGATAATCACATCCTCGCGCAGTGGATTTCTGACCCGGATGCCCTCACGGCGACAGCGATCGAGGATCCAGTCAGTTTTGCGAAAGATGTCCTTAACAGTTACGGTGGGTCAATGACCCTCGATGCTTGGGACAGAGTAGTTAAAGGCAAGATTATCCCCGAAGCGAAATTCCGCAGCTGGTGGGATAGCGCGAAGCGCGAGATGCGCAAAGTCCGTTCGTTCGTCGTGCCATCGAAGCGCAATCTTCCACTGGAACTGCGCGCCGAGGACGTCAGCCCTTCCGAGGCGATGCTTTCTGAATTCCGCGAAGTCCGTGACGCCAAGTCGAAACTCAAGGGGCTCGATGCGATTCTGAAAGACATTGAGGCGTTCGCCGACAAGGGTCAGCTTCTGCCGCTGGTCGCCGAGACAAATGAGGCGGTCGAAATGAACTTGCGCATCGCGCCAGCCGCTTCCCTGGAGCTGCTGCTCGCCCGCGACGAGTTCATCGAGAAAGTCGATGGTGCCGAGCTCGGCGAGGGGATGAAACTCGACGACCTGATCGTGGCTGAAGAAGTGCGCCTGCCGGAGATTCTCCGTGGCATGGCCGCCTCGCGCCAGCGCCAGGTCTACCGCGCTTTCCCTACTGCGTTCGGTGATGAATGGATCGCGAAGATTTTCGAACTGCTACAACACGCTGGCCCGCGTGGTGTGATGGAAGTTACCCGCTTCATGGTCGATAATGAGAGGGGTGAAGTCCTGATGGAGCACCTGCGCGTTGGTCTCCAGCAGCGCACGCTCAGCTCGGATGTTATTTCTTGGATTTGCAAAGAGCGCAAGCGCACGGCGATCGAGGTTTTCGGACCGGTGATCTGCCCGGCAATCATCAACTCGCTCGAGCGCGACCACTACGCCGACCGGATCGCGAAGAGCACGCGGCTTCACGACTTGCTCTCGTCAGACAAGGATCTCATCCCAGACTTGCTCGCGGAAGCGGACGTCAACCAGATCCGCAACTTTGCCCGCCGGGTGAAGTCGAGCCCGGTGTTCGAGGAATTGAACCGCGGATCGCTTCTGGCGAAAGTCATCAAGCTTTACCCCGATGTGCAAGACCTCGTCAGCGGCAAAAAGGGCGGCAAGGAGCAGGCTCCGCAGAAGATGGAAGGCCTCGTGGTTTCGTGGGAAAGTCTCAAGCGGCGCCAGGAAGCTCTCGAGAACCTCATCCACAAAGATATCCCAGACAACTCCAAGGAGATTCAAATCGCGCGGGAGTATGGCGACCTCAAAGAGAACGCCGAATACAAGGCTGCCAAAGAAATGCAGGCGGTTCTTATGCGCCGCCAAGCTGAGATGGAAGGTGACATCTCTGGTGCACGTGGAACCGACTTCGCAGACGTCGATATCTCCTCTGTGGCGATCGGGACGAAGGTCGACTTCGCTGATCTCACTTCCGGTGAGACAGAGTCCTACACAATCCTCGGCGCGTGGGATACCGATACCGACAAGGGGCATATCTCTTACCTGTCGGCTGCTGGTCTGGCCATGCTCGGACAGGCGATCGGCGACGAAGTCAGTCTCCCAACGGAAGACGGCGGGAGTCGCGAGGTGAAGATCAAGGAGATCTCAGCTTACAATACGACGGCCTCGGGCTAGTCGAATAGCACCGGGTTTCGACCCGATCAGCGTTTCAATTTTTCCACGGCACCGGCATGACGCCGGTGCCGTGGATGTTTATACCCAACCAAAAACCACACTCGAAAACCAACACTCTTTTATACATGTCGAACTCAATCATCACTGACATTATCGGCCGCGAGATTCTTGACTCGCGCGGCAACCCGACCGT
>JBLHKE010000512.1:0-5813 GCA_047619485.1 Verrucomicrobiales bacterium
TGTCCTCCCGGACGCGCCCGTGGGTCTCGCAGATGATCTCGCGCGGGTTGTAGGTGATGGCGGTGGCGAGCCCGCCGACGGGCAGGTCGCGCCAGCTCCGGGAGACGCGCGCGACCTGTTTGCAGCTGCGTTTGACGAGCTTGCCGCGGCGCCCGCGATGGGGGCAGCACGCACCGTTTATGTAGGGCTTAACGGCGAGCCAGAGCACGCCCTTGCGCGGGAGCAACCCGAGGAGTGTGCGCAGTAGGTTCTTGGTTGATGATTTGAAAGTCAATCATGCTCCGACGCCCAAAGTTTGCGCCAGCGCAAGTCGAGGGTGTCGGGGCACCCCGTTTCCTGCGCCCCCGGGGGCACGGGAACCAACCTGGTAGGCATCGGCAAAGCTCCCGCAACCGACCCGCTGCGGAGGGGCACGGGGTTAAATGCTGTCCTCGTCGCTACGCTCCTGCGGGATCGCTTGACCCCGCGCCCCTCCGCAGGTTGCTGGCTCTACGCTTTTCGTTCTAATCCTCTATGCCTCCGTCCGCTCAAATCCCCCGTTTTAGCGTTGCGAAACCCGAACTGAGCCATAAGCAAGCTGTTTGCATCAGTATTTCTGTTTTCACTAACAGAACCATAAAAACTATTCCCGGTAGGGTTTGCCTGCTTCGAAAAGTTTGATCCTCGATCGTATTGGATCGGTGGCTGCCGTGTTCTCAGGCAGGTGTAGTTCGATCGCTTTCTTGGCAGCGGCGATTGCCGCCTCGAAATTTCCGCTGTTTGCGAGCGCGACTGCATAGGTATCTAAGAACTGTGGCTGCTTTTCTTTTGTGGTCTCACAGAGGCGCTGGGCGAGCGCAATCGCTTCGTCTGCGGAGCGAATGGATGCGTCAGGGTGGGCTGCGAGTGTCCAGGCGAGATTGTTGGCGGCTTCGAGCATTCGTGGTGCATGGCTGAGGCTCTGCTTGTAGTGATCGATGGCTGCGGCTGGCTCGCCAAGTTCCAAGAGGGCACCCGCAAGGTAGTAGTGGGCGACGGCGTTCTTCGGATTGGATTGCACGAGTCCCTCGAGGATCGGTCTCGCAGCTGCGAAGTTGCCAAGCTGGCGGTAGAGTTCGGCGAGGTCGCCCTTGAGTCCCAGGTCAGAGGGATTGATCCGGATGGCCTCCTTCATCTCGGCGACGGCCTCCTCGCCACGGCCGGCTGCGTGGAGTTTTTTGGCGAGTTCTTTTCTGATACGCAGATCGTCAGGTAGCAGGTCTCCGGCAGCGACTAGGGTGGGGATCGTCTCCGAGCGATGCGTGGGACTCAGCGATTTTAGAATGCTCAAGGTGTAGTAAATATCGCCAAGTTCGCGCTCGTAGGAAGGGATGTCCTTCTGCACGGCGAACTTCTTTGCACTGTGCTCGAGATAGCTGATGGCATTCGCTGTTTGATCGTGGTCAAGCATCATCGTCGCAACACGTCTTGGGTCGGAGCGGACGGGCCTGTCTTCGACCCATCTTCCGGCAAAAGGCAGCCCAGCATCGCGACGCTCTTTAGGAGTGGCGTTCGCAAGTTGGAGGTCTTTGATCAACTGCTGGGCATGGACTCCGCCTTTGTAGATTGCGAGGATCTCACCGTTGGGGTCGACGAGGAAAGTGCTAGGCACAGGTAGCGGTGTCCAGCGATCGAGGATCGAGCGCTGGAGGTAGTCGAGTGAGCGCAGGCTGGCTTCGCGGAGTTGGGCTGTCTGGAACGGGAATCTGGACTTTGCGATGGCGGCTGCGGTGGCGGCCTCCGCTTTTGCATAGTCGGAGCTGATTGCATCGGTGCTGAAGGCTATCACTTCGAAGCCGGCAGATCGTAGCGCGTCGCTGGCGGCTGCCCACTCGGTGAGTTCTGCGATGCAAGGAGCGCACCAGCTTGCCCAGATGTTAATGATGGTGGGGCGCCCGCTCTTAAGATGGAAGGGAACCTCGTCGCCATTTCGGTCGAGGCTGGAGATTTCAGGGAGGATGAGGCCGGGTGGAACGATCAGGCGCACGCTCTCCACGATTGGTTCAGGCAGCTGCGGAGATGGATCGAGCGCGATCCTATCTGCGGGTGGCGTGAAAATTTCGGCGGATCCTCCCTGTCTGATTCGGTAGAATTTTCCGAACTCTAGTCCATCGATCTCCTGAGGAGATCCGCCGGGCCAGCGGATGATTAATTTTTCGATCGAATCAGCTTTGCCGATACCGAAGTGGATCCAGTTGGACGATTGCGAGAGGAATCCTTCGCCAGCATGGAGTGTGCGGATACGGACCGGGTGTGGGGAGCCATTTAGATGGAGCTCGAGGCGGGCGCCGATCGCATCGCGGTTCGACTGGATCGCATCGCCACGTAATTTGAAGGCGACGAATTGTCCTGAGGTCGGGCTGGTGTTGTTTTTGAGGAATCGGACCCGCGGTGCGGTGCGGTTGGTTGTCCAAACATCAAGGTCGCCGTCGAAATCCCAGTCGGCGGTGGCGAGTCCGCGACCGTCGTCAGCGAAACCGAAACCGGTCACGCTGGAGACGTCGGCAAAACTGGCTGATTTGCCACCGCAGTTGAGGAAGGCGCAATTGCGCTCGTTGCCGCTGAAGGAGTGATCCTCATGCAACAGTCGGTTGAGGGCGCGCCAGCCCTGCCGGTAGCGGAGGACAGATTTTTCTGAGAAATCATCGACAGGGGATTGCGACACGACCTGTCGCCAATAGACGCTTCACAAGTCGCCGGTGTCATCAGTCGAGATGAAACCGTTGGCAACGAGAATGTCGTCGAGGCCGTCGTTGTTGAAGTCGACAAATTTCGAGCCCCATGCCCAGCGTGCCCTCTGGACGGATGCCGTCGCTCCGACATCTTGGAAGGCAGCACCGTCAGGGCTGGCTTGGAAAAGAGTGTTGCCAAGGGCGATGTGCTGAAACTGTTGGCGGACATTTTCAGGGACTCCTTCCTTGAACTGGCGCTGGTAGGTGATGCGGTTGCCGGCGGAGGAGAACATGTTGCTCGTATAAATGTCCATGTGACCGTCGTGATTGAAATCCGACCAGCTTACGGACATGCCTGAAGAAGTGTCCTCGACGCCGAGTGATGGCGCGACGTCGGTGAATCTTCCATGGTCGTTCCGATAGAGGCAATTTCTGCCGTAGTCGTTGGCGATGTAAAGATCCTGGTCGCCGTCGTTGTCGTAGTCTTCCCAGGCGGCGGCAAAGGTGAAGCGGGAGTTGTTTGCGCCGAGCCCTGATGATTGTGTCTGGTCGCTGAACTCCCAGTTGCCGTCGTTGTGCCAGAGCATGTTTGCGCCGCCGTTGTTGGCGTCGTGGAAGGGCATCGGCTCGCCCATGGCTCCGCCGCGGATCGCAGCAGCAGAGGGGTTGTAGCCGCAGATGTAGAAATCGATCAGACCGTTGTTATCGTAGTCGGCTGCGGCGAGAGAGAACGATTGCGCTTTGGTGCTGGCGCCAAACGAGAGAACGAATTTGCCGCTGCCGTCATTCTCCATGCCGAGGATGCGGAAATCCTGGGAGACGAGCAGGTCTCGGTCGCCGTCGTTGTCGAGATCGACGAAAAGCGCGCTGGCGCAGTAGTCGAGCCACCCCGTGCCGCTTTCTTCGGTCACATCACGCAGTGATCCGTCGGGCTCCTGGATGAACAATCGGTTGGGTAACCCGCCCTGTTGACAGATGTAGAGGTCGTCGAGTTCGTCACCATTGATGTCGCCGATCGCGAGGCCGTGGTTCGCGACCGCATCGAGCCCGAGGGTGCGCGGCAGGCGAGCGCGCCAGTGGTCGGTGTGGGTGAGGAACTGTTCTTGGTAACTGGTATTATTTCCGAGCAGTGCGGCAGTCGCATCGGCGAACAACGGTTCGTGGCTGTCTTCCTGCACGACCTCTTCATACTTGATTAACTGGATTGAATTAAGGCGCGGAGCCGTCTCGTCGGCGGTCAACCAAGTGCAGGTCCAGGTGGCGTTGATCTGACGTCGAGAACTCTCCGAATCCGCTGTGATGTCCACGATTACCGAGCTAGAGACGACCGATTCGCTCTTGCGGTCGACGCGGTAAATTTTCAAGTGTGGTAGAAGGTTCTCTCCCGCTGTCTTGAGCTCGTTCAGCCGGATCACGAGCACGGCTAGGCCGGGGGATGATTCAGCCGGGGGGATCTGTGGGCGGAGAACCTGCAGATGGTTCCCGTCGTATGCTTTGATGAGATTGGCAGGTCGGAGAGCAGTTGAAGTGATACTCGGTGCAACAATCGGAGCCAGGCCTTTCTCATCGATGGGAGCTGATGCGGCGAGAAGGGTTTCGATCAAGTGCAGCTGCTCCATCGCCGCGCCGCTGAAGGCTTCGCTCTCCCAGCCGTCCTTCACCGGATCGATCCGGTCGTAGGCGTCGCGCAGTGGAGCGATGAAGCTCTCGGCCTGCAGTTCCGGCAAGGCGCTTGGTGGGCTTGGGATTGCCTGCGGCGTATTGGACGCAGTGTTGCTCGCTGTTACAACTTCAGTTGCAGGTGATTTTTCAACACTACTGGCGTCCTTTTTGCCGCACGACCCCAGAGTCCATGCGAGACAGGTCACCAGCGGCAACAAGATTAGAGGATGGGACGGTCGGAGCATCGCTGAGGGTCGTAGAATAGCACAAAAAAGCAGGCCGCGTTGCCGCGGCCTGCTCAAGAATTCAGATTCTTTGATCGGATGCGATCTTAGCGCCGGCGGCGGAAGATTAGGGCAAGACCGAGGAGTCCGAGGAGTCCTGAAGTCGGCTCAGGGATGAGTGCTCCGAGGGATTGGGCACTGCCCGCACCACCACCGAAGAGTTCGGCGATTTCCCCGTCTGTGATTACGCGACCCCACTGGGCAATGTCGTCGAGGTTGCCGGCAAACTCGCGGTTCTGCGCGCCGGTGTCAGGGTTGCCCCCGATGTTGAAGTCGAGGATGCCGCCACTCTTTGTATCATCGATGACCGGAGCACCGCCGGTGCTTTCGAGGACACCATCGATGAATAGGCGGGTGTTACCAGCAGCGCCATCACTGATTGCGACGACGTGGTGCCAGCCAACTGTGACATCGGTGCCGCCGTCTGGACCTTCACCAACGCCACCAGCGTAACCTATGCCATTGGTTCCGCCGCGGCGGGCGATGCGGTACTGGTTTCCTTCACCGTGGGATACGACAGTTTGCCAGCCGGTGTCGAAGGCGCTTACTTGTAACCAGAACGAAGTGGATACCGTGTTTGCCGTATGCGCAGTTGTGGCACCAAAGAGAGTGTCACCGCTCCGAGGAACATTTATGAAGCCGTTGTTCTGGGCAGCGCCGGCAGCGCCGTCCTGAAAGGTTCCACTCCCGAAGAGACCGGTTGCGTAAGCGATGCCATCAGTTCCATTGGCGCCTGCGAAGGTGCCGTCGTCCTGAACCGTGCTCGCGCTGCCTGCATAGCCGTGAGCTGAATCCGTCAAATTGTTGTCGAGGTTCCAGTAATTGACTAGTCCATCAATCAGCGTGCTAGCAGCAAAGGAACTTCCGCTGAGTGCGACGAAGGCTCCAGATGCCAAAAAAGAGGTCTTAAGTAGTTTGTTCATTGATTTTGTTGCTATAGGGATGTGAGGTTATTGGTGGAAATCTGCCACATAAGCAGAGAAATAGGCTATTTTCAAAGAGCATCTCTAATTAAACCGTCGAGATCAACACAATAAATCAATTTAAATCGTGGAGATCAAAATAAATTGCTCGAATCCTCTAAGTCCGACAGGCTCCTAGGAAATTGCTTTTCAGCTCCACTGTCCCCAGGCGCCTATCGGGCGGGGTTAGAGGGGGGGCGTTCGGCAGCCTTATC
>JBLHKE010000513.1:0-5805 GCA_047619485.1 Verrucomicrobiales bacterium
ACCGACCGGTCGGTATTAAACCACCTAAACTGGACGAACTAAGCTAACAAAAACCAAAACGATGAAAACCAAAACAAACACAATCAGCACACAAAACCTCGCCCTCGTCATCACTGACCCACAGAACGATTTCCTCAGCCCCGAGGGCGTCAGCTGGGGAGTCGTCGGGGAAAGCGTCACCCGCAACCACACGGTTGAGAACATCGAAACGCTGTTCAAGAGCGCGAAGGAGAACAGCCTGCCTACCTTCGTCTCACCGCACTACTACTACCCGACCGATCACAGCTGGCAGTTCGAGGGCACGCTCGAGAAGCTGATGCACGACATCAACATGTTCGATCGCAAGGGGCCACTAGAGATCGAGGGGTTCGAAGGCTCCGGCGCCGACTTCCTCGAGCGCTACAAGCCCTACATCAACGACGGCGAGACGATCGTCACTAGCCCGCACAAGGTCTACGGCCCCGAGACCAACGACCTCGTCTTGCAACTGCGCAAACGCGGCATCGATCGCGTCATCCTCGGAGGCATGTCGTCCAACCTGTGCGTGGAATCCCACCTGCGCGAACTGATCGAGCAGGGCTTCGAGGTGCACGTCGCCAGCGACGCGACCGCTGGAGCGATCACGCCCGAACTCGGAGATGGCTACGCCAGCGCAGTGACCAACTTCGGATTCATCGCCAACGGCGTCCTCTCGGCCGAAGACGCCGCCTCCGCCATCGCCGGGATCTGAGAAGGCACCACCATTGCAAACAGCACACCTCTCCCACCTTTTACCGCCGAGAGCGCACGGAAGGAAGTCCAGTCCACAGAAGATCCTCGGAATACAGACGCCCTCCAACGCGTCCCACTTGCCTACGCGGAAGACACGTGCTGGCGCAACCGCGACAGGTTTTTGGAAAGCCGTAAGCAAATCAGCGAATCCCTCGAACAGAAATAGCAACATGAACACACTATCGATCAAACAGTATCAGGAACAGTATCCGCACCTCAGCGCAGTCCCATCGATCACCCAATCGGGCAGCCTCGCTGCCGTCCTAGAGCGGGTCGAACAGAAGCGCGCGCGCAAGCGACGTCGCCGCGCTCGGCGACACATCATCACCCAACGTGCGACCTCCCTGATCCGAACCATGCAACAGCGGTTCGCACCCAGGTCAGTGAGCCGCAGCACCGCCGTTCGGCCGCCGCGAATCGCCTGATCACCACTCAGACTCTAACAAGAAACAAATAGAACTATGAAAACCACATCACTAAACGAAAGCAACTTCGAGGCCACCATCAGCGCATCGGACAAACCAGTCTTGGTCGATTTTTACGCGGACTGGTGCGGCCCCTGCCAGATGCTCAGCCCCATCATCGATGAGATCGCAGAAGAACAGGCCGATCAAGTGGTCGTCGCGAAACTCAATATCGATGGTGCACAGGCCACCGCCGCACGATTCGGCATCACCAGTATCCCCGCGCTGATCGTCTTCAAGGACGGCGAGCCTGTCGCCAGGGCGAACGGTATGCAGTCGAAAGACGCCATCAGAAAGCTGATCGCCAGCGCGGCCTGATCCCATCAAAACCAGCCCGCCCGGAAAATTCACCCGGGCGGGTTCAGGGCGGGTCAGGAAGAAAGCCCTTAGGAAGCACAGCTCCCACCAACATTCTGGACAGCATTGCACAACCAATAGTCCGTCCAGTGAGTCGCTCGGATCTGCCATCCTCGTGAGGGGATCGCAAATCCACGCCCCTGACCAGCAGCCCTCTGTGAAAAAAAGATCACAAAAACTGCAAATCTGAGCGGCGCTTTGCGATTCCTCCTACAAGACCGGGCCACACGGCTCAAGCAATCGGTCACCACATCAAACAAACAATCGGGGAGAACCAGAAAATGAAGATCAATTCAATCAGCAATCACATCCGCAAAATAATCGCCCTTGCCGTCGGCATCGGCCTCACCTTCGCCCTGCCGCTCACCGCAGACGCGGCCAGCTATCTCAAATTCGACGGCATCGACGGCGAGGCGCAAGACGAGCGTCACGAGAAGTGGATCGACGTCTTGTCGGTCGACTGGGCAATCGAAAAATCCAGCGCCGAAGGGGCTACTGGCGCCACCCGCCGCGTCGTCGTCAAAGACATCGTCGTCACCCACGAACTCGACAAAGCCTCCCCCAAACTCCAGGAGGCGTGCCTGACCGGCGCTATCATCCCAGGCGTCGAACTCGAACTGACCCGCCTCTTCGACAACCAGAGCAACCCGACCTACCTCAAATACGAACTCACCAACGTCCGCGTCACCAGCATCCGTATGCAGGCGGATGCAAGCGGCGGAGACAGCACACCAAAAATGCTCATCACGCTCAACTTCGAGGAGATCAAGGTCACCTACACCCAGCTCGACACCGATGGGAACGAGGTAGCCACCAGTTCGACCTACCTCAAGATCGGCGACATCAGCGGCGAATAGACGAGCCAGAACAAACCCAGACTCTAACCAGGGCATCGACATGAAAACGAACCACACCACCAGCCTCGTCGCAGCAATCCTGCTCGTTGCTGCGGCAACCAACCCCTCGGCAAATGCCGCTGGCCTGCTCGAGATCAAGACCGGCGAAGGCGCGGACGAGCGCATCGAGGGGGAGTCGACTGCCCCCGACCACGGCGGCTGGATCGATGTCCTCTCGGTGGGACTCGCCGCCGAAGAAGGCATCAACACCAGCGCCACCCGACGCGGCGTCCCACAGGTCAAGCCGGTGATCGTCACGAAGAGGATCGACAAGTCCAGTCCCCTGCTGGCGAAATCGGCCATCACCGGACAGACATTCCCCCAGGTCACCATCAAGCTACCGCTCGACGGTGCCCACCCGGGCTTTATCGTCACCCTCTACGACGTGGTGGTCGACAGCTATAACACTAGCCTTTTCATCAGCACCGCGTCGGACGAGAAGCCCACCGAGGAGGTCACCTTCGGTTATACCAAGATCGAGTGGACCTACAGCCAGGGTGCCGACGGCTTGCCCGTGGCGCGCAGCAGCTTCGACCGGCTGTTCGGCACCAACGATCCCGAGCGCGACGACGACGGTGACAACCTCGCCAACGCGCTCGATGACGACGACGACAACGACGGCATCGACGATGGCTATGAGTTGCGCAACGGCCTGCACCCGCTGGTAGCGGACGCAGAGTTCGACGACGACGACGACGGCAAGACCAACCGCGAGGAGTGGCTCGCCGGCACCCGTTCCAACATCGCCGGATCCGTGTTCGGCATCCACAGCATCGCCTTCGACCGTGAGGGTCAGGTCACGATCAAAGTCCCGACAATCGGTGGCCGCCGCTATCAGCTAATCGGCAGCTTCGACCTTGGGGGAGACAACTGGATGCCGCTCGACCAGTTCGAGACCGCAGCCGGCAGCGAGCCGGGCATGATGGAACTGCTGCTACCACCCGCCGCCGCCGCCCAGGCCGATCGCCTATTCTTCAAAGCTGAAGTCTCCCTGCCGGGCGAGGAGCGCTAGATCATCCGACCAACAAGATCCCCCAAAAACAGCAGACGCCCCGTTGCGAGGTCAGGCAGCGGGGCGTTTCTGTATTCCGGTGATGGCCCACCTATCGCCAACTTTAACTCCCCAAAGCCCAAGCCTCAAACACACCAAGCCCTTCACACGCATACCTCCCTACTCCTCCACTTCCTTCCCATCCTCATCGACGTGCACATCATCCTTGTAAATCTTCGTAGCAGTCAGCTTGCCCACCTCGTCCCAGTATTCAGTTTTCCCGTGGCGTTTGCCTTCCTTGTAAAATTTCTTTGCCCCCATCTGCCCGTTGTCATACCACTCGCGCACCAGCCCGTGTAGTTTGCCGTTTTTGAACTGGTAGTTCTTGCTCTTGTTGCCGCTCTTGCGATGCTTGTCGGTCGCTGTGCCGGTGAACGCTTTGCCATCGAGGCTGAAGCTACCGTCATTCTCGTATTCCAAATCCCGATACGACACGGTCTTCTCGAGCGCGTACTTTTTATCGGCGCCCTTCACCGCCGCCGCCAAAGTCTCCACGCTCACCTTGTCAGGGTCGAATTTAACGAACGCTAGGTTGCGCTTCGCATCCACCGAATCCACCTCGACGCCGTCCAGCGCCGCCAGCGCGTCCTCGACCGCATCCGAGCAATTGTGACAACTCATCCCCGAAACATGCAACTCGTTCGTCTCCAAACCCTTCTCCGACTTTGCATTCGTCGCTGCATCTGGCTGCTTGTCAGCGGCGATCGAAAGCCCAACACCGCCTAGGACGCAAAAAACCAGAGTAAATAGAGTCGTTTTCATGGCTGAAATCTACACGGATCACCCGCAAGCACCACCCCAGATCCGCTGACAAATTCATTTGTCCCACGGATTCCAACTGATAGCTTCTGAGAGATGTCCGAACTAACCTGCACCTGCCCACATTGTTCCCAAGACTTGAGTATTGGATCCGAATACGCCGGCCAGGCGGTGGGGTGCCCGTCGTGCAGCGGCGAATTCACGGTGCCCGATGCTCCAGCAGCCAGCCAGGCGCCAGTCCTCGCCGCGCCACCGCAGTTGAATATCCCGGCATCCCCCGTATTGCAGCGCCCCCCTGCCCAACCGCAGACCCAGACCCGGCCGCCACAATACCAGCAACCACCGCCGCACAACCCCTACCAAGCACCGCAGTCAAACCCGGCCGGCCCACAGTACGGACACCCCGGTATCGGCGGCCCCAGCCCACGCGCCATCCAGCTATTCGCGCAAACAAAACCCTGGGTCACCCTATTCGCCGTCCTCGGCTCGATCGCGCCACTGCTGCTGCTACTCTTCGGTGCCTTCGTCGCGTTCGTCGGCTCGGCGGCCGGTGAAGTCGCTGGAGCGATGTCCACCGGCCTCGTCTTCATTGCTATCGGCGGGATCTACTTCCTCCCGGCATGGCGGCTCTGGCAATATTCGGGCGCCATCGGCAAACTCAGATTCAGCCCGACCCTCCAGGCGCTCGATGACGCGATCGATCGCCAGCGCTGCTTCTGGAAAACCGTCGGCATCATCACCGTCTGCGCGATCGCCCTCTACCTCTGCCTTGGCGCGATACTAGCACTCACCGTCAGCACCGTCGCCAGCGACCCAGAATTGTTTCTCACCCCATAGGGCGTGTCAGGAACTAACTTGATCCTTTCCTGACAAGCCCATCGCGCAACCAACATCCACCCGCCACCCCCACTCATGAAAAAAACGTCCTACGGCAACTCCCGCCGCCACTTCCTCAAATCCGCCACCGCCGGTCTCGCCGCACCACTCATCCTGCCGAAGCTCGGGTGGGGTGCAGATTCTTCCCCTAACGGAAAACTCCAACACGCCGCCATCGGCGTTGACGGCCAGGGCTGGAGCGACCTCACTCAGATCGCCAGCCACCCACAGTGCGAGGTCGTTGCTATCTGCGACGTCGACACCGCGCGCATGGCCAAGGCCGCAGCGAAATTCCCCAACGCTCGTAAGTACCAAGACTGGCGCGAACTGCTCGAGAAAGAGGGTGACAAGATCGACTCTGTCAACGTCACCGTGCCCGACCACATGCACGCGCCCATCAGCATCAGCGCAATGAATTTGGGCAAGCACTGCTACACCGAAAAACCACTCACCCACGAGGTCTACGAGGCGCGCCAGATGCGCCTCGCCGCCGAGAAATCCGGTGTCGTCACGCAGATGGGCAACCAGATCCACTCGTCGATCGAGTACCGTTCCGCCGCCATCATGGTGCAGCAGGGCGTCATTGGTAAAATCAAAGAAGTCCACGCCTGGAGCGGCGCGAAGTTTCCAC
>JBLHKE010000514.1:0-5791 GCA_047619485.1 Verrucomicrobiales bacterium
GCCTCTTGATCAAAGCAGGAGATGTAGGAGGTGACGATGTCGTTGATCCGGGCGTGATAGCTCTGCTTTGAGGAGGAGGACGATCGGTGCGGGTGGTTGCCCCTAAAATACATTTTTACTGGCAGATCCGGATCATCTTTGTGGGAGAGGAAGAACTGGAGCTTGTTCGCCCTCTGGATGAGGTTTTCCGCGTGGTGGGACAAGGTCGGAATCACCTCGGCGGTGGCTGCCATCTTGGCTAGCATTTTCCCCGCGTCCGCACTGTTGTTCAGTTCTTCCAAGATCGTCTCCGGATCGAGATCACGCACGATCAGACGCGTGCTCTGTTTTCCGAACCGGCTGGCGCGTTGTTGGACATTGGTATTCTGCGGGTTCAGCTCAAACGCGGCATTAGCGAGGAGCTGGTCGCGCCAAGGTCGCAGCTCGAGGAGTTCTTCCCGGAGGAAGAAGTAGTGCGCGCGGACCGCGTAGTCATCCCCATCGTCGCCCCAATCATCCAGCTCGTTGCCGACGCGCTTCAGAAATACGTCGAGTCGATCCGACAGCGCCTTGATCTCGCGCGCGGGTAGTGATCGTCGTCGGGCAACCGGGGCTGCGGCGACAAAGCTGGATCCCGTGGCGGTGAGCTTCCCGTCAGCGTCGAGAGCCAGCTCGATCGACGTGAGTTTCTCCGACGATTGCTTGCTCAGGATTTCCGCAAGCGGCTGGACAAGGTGATCCTCGACGGCGCGGCGTAGCGAGCGTGCGCCAGATTCGGTGTCGAAGCCGCGCTCGGCGAGCATCCGGAAAATGTCCGGGTGTATTTCGAGCATCAGTTTGCGCTGGCGGAGCCCGAAACGGTCGAGCCCGCGACGCGCGATTTGTTCGGCCATGCCAGTGATGTGCTCCCGGGTGAGCGCATGGAAGGGGATCACCCGATCCAGCCGATTGAAAAATTCGGGGCGGAAGAATTTTTCAGCGGCACCGACAAAGGTGGCAGCGTCGCCGGTGCTGCTAGCGCCGAAACCGACCTGTTTGCGCCCCTCGCGCGCACCGAGGTTCGAGGTGAGCACGATGACCGCGTTGCAGAAATCTGCCGTCCGCCCGCCGGCGTCGGTCAGTCTTCCTTCGCCGAGCACCTGCAGGAGCAGGTCGAAGACTTCCGGGTGGGCTTTCTCGACCTCGTCGAGTAGCAGTACGGTGAATGGTTGGCGGCGCAGGGCGCTGGTAAGGAGGCCGCGCGATTGCCCGCGGTGTCCGATGAGTCGTGCGGCGGCATCGGCGCCGACGAATTCGTTCATGTCGAAGCGTAGCAGGCGTTCGCTGGAGCCGAAGAAATACTCGGCGAGGGCTTTGGCGCACTCGGTCTTGCCAACCCCAGTCGGCCCGAGGAATAGCAGTGAGGCAAGTGGTCGATCGGGATCATTTAGCCGACCTTTGCCGAGCGAAATAACATCGGCCATGGCGCCGAGGGCTGCCTCTTGGCCGACGATACGGTTGTTAAAAAAGCGGTCGATATCAGCGCGTTGGAGCATGCTACCTGTCTCGAGGAACACCGTCGCCATGCCGGTCTTCCGCTGGAAGTGCTCGCGCGCGAGGGCGGCGTCCACGCTGCGTTTTGGAAAATTGCTGGAGAGCTGGCGCAGGAATTCGACCGCCTTGCCGGGGAACGAGCGGGCGCGCATGAAGCGGCGCTGCAGTTCGATGGTGAGCGGCAAGACATCGGGCTTGAACTGTACCCCGGTTCGATCTTCCAGCTGGTTCATCGTGTGGATCGCGATGCGGATAGTGTCGGCCTCGCTAGGCTCGGCAATGCGGATGACCCGAAACAGGTCGGCGAAGCCGCGGTCGATCTCGCGCAGTTTGCGCCAACCTTCGGGGGTCGTCTCCGCGAGGAGTTTCAGCGGCGACTCCTCATACTGCGCCTTCAGCAAGTCACCGAGGCTGAGGTTCGAATCGCGGGTGCGCCCTGCTTGGAAGAAGCCGACGAGGTCGTCGATGTACATCACGTGGCGACGCTTACGCATCTCCTTGACGATGGCGAGGAACCGCTCCTCCCACTGGCCGACGTAGGCCATCCCCGAGATTAGGCGCTGTGGATCGAGCAACCAGAGCGCTCGGATCCCCCTCGACTTGCGCTTCTTCTTACGTGTCGTCGTCTCCTCGGTGTCGGGCTGATCCTGTCGGTTTAGATAGCGGTGGAGAAATTCGTGGACGATCGCCGTTTTCCCAACCTGGCTCGGCCCGACCAACAAGACCGGACGCAGGCGTTTTTTATCCGTGAGCGTTTCGTACAACAGCTGCACTTCCTCCTCCCGCAAGATCGCGCGTTCGAGTGAATCCGGATAGAGGCGGTTGAGGTTGCGGCCAACCCGTTCGAGCTCCGCGTTGCCTGACATTTCTCCGCTGCCTCCGATCGACGAAAACCGGTTTTCGCGCGGTTTCGGGATGGCCTGGTTGCGCAGGCACTCGATATCGAGAGCGCTTAAGCGAGCCGTGCCAGTGGTCGCGTGTTCGTGGATGTCGAAATCGTCGCCCGCGCGCTCGAGTTTTCGGAAGTGCTCGCTGTAGACCTGGTTGGCTCGGTCTTGGAGGCGCTGGCCGCGCATCAGCTCGAAGTTGACCTTGGGTAACTTCGGGCAGAAACACAGCCAGCGATCGAAGCTGCGAAAGCGCACGATAAAGTAGGGTGCCTCGGCGTATTGCTTGCGCAGCTGGATCCGCAGGCGCACCTTTTCTCCGGTGAGTTCTGGGGCGAAACTCCATGAATTGGGGAGTCGGTGCTTCGGGTCGGCGCCGTTCTCGGTGAGCGTTTTGCGCAAGTCGGTTTCGAGCTGCGACAGCGCGCGTGATTCCCGTTGGTCAGCGCGTTCGTAGCCGCTGACGAACACAGGGGTGGCGACATACTCAGGCGAACCGCCGGTTTGCGACTGGCGTTCGGTGTAGACTGGGATGGTAAGTTGGTAGCGCATCTTGGTCTATCTCCCGAGCATCGCGCGAGCGCGGACGAACATCGTGTCTTCGAGAATCTGGGTCAGCAGCGGCCGCGAGTAGAACTGGATGCCGCGGTGGGTATCAAATTCCAACTCTTGGAGGATCTGGTCTTTCCAGACTGGTTTGACCTCGTCGAACAACCGGCGGGTGGGAAGGTTCTTCAGAATGATGCGGTCGAGGTCCGCTGCTGGGATGCGCATCGCGGTTAGAGGTTCCGCACTGGTCTCGATGAGACACCTCCAGCGTGTCGCCTCCTTCGGGCATCGTTCGTGCAAGCCGTCCTCGTCGGCCAAAAGCAGGCCGCAGTGCCCGCCGCGAATCTCGATCGAGATCGCTCCGACATCCCGGTCACGTTTCTTGGCGCGTTCGTCGAACTCATCGGCCTCGATCTCCAAGGCGCTCAAGTCACCGCTCTCCTTGTCGAAGTGATCCTCGTCGCTAGGGTGATCTCTTCGCAGGAAGATCCCGTATTTGAAGCGGCAGCCTCTCTCTTTCAATAGGCTGCGGTAGTCGTCAGCTAGTTGGAACATCCACTTCGTGTCCTCGGAAAAGAACGTCAGCGTGACGCGGTCGTTGTCGCTCCGGACGGCGGCGGCAAAATCGAGCAAGGTAGCTTTGAACTGGTTGACGCTGACCGGGGTGGCTTTCTGCTCGTCGTCCGTTGCCAGCCCCGGAGGCGCCGAGGCGCTTTGGGAGTAGTAGTCTATCAGGCCGAGTTCCTCATGCCTCGCCGCGGCTCGGGCTTCCTCATCCAGGCGTGTCAGCAACTGGTTGATGGCGGCGAGCCGGTTCTCTGCAAGCGCATTGTATGGATGAGCGGGGAGTGGCTGGTGTTTTTTGAGTTTCTTTAAAAGTCGTTTCCACTCCGACTGTTTCTGCTTTTCGATGCGGCGTTTTTCGCTGTCGAGTTCGGCTGCTAGCGGGCTGGTTTTGAGCCGTAGGTAGTCGCGGCGGATGTTTGATGCACGATCGATCTCCAATGCAAATTCGAGCCGCTGGCTTTTCGCTGAGGTGCTGACTTCTCCCTCGTAGCTGATCTCGATCGAGTCGCCGGCGGGATTTAAATCGACGCTGACCTGACCTCCATGTCGCTGGCTGCGATTGAGGAACTCGGCGACGGGGAGCAGCACCTTCTGTTCCAGCGCGCGTTTCAATGGGCGGGCTCCGTAGCGCGGATCGTAGCCGTTCGCGACGATCCAATCGATGGCGCGTTGGCTCAATTTCAAGCCGATGCGCCGACCGCCGAGCCCATCTCGGCCGGAGGCAATCTCGATCTCGCGCAGTGCGATGCTGCGGATTGCTGATTGGTCGAGTGGTGCAAAGGGGATGACGCGGTCGATGCGGTTGAAAAACTCAGGGCGGAAGGTTTCCTTCACGGCGTTGAGGAAGTGTGCGTGCGCATCTGGTTGCACGCCGCCGTTGTCCTCGGATCCGAATCCGAGGGCTGGTCGACGATATGAATCGGCACCGAGGTTTGAGGTCATGATGATGACCGAGTTGGAAAAATCTGCCAGGCGCCCGGCCGCGTCGGTCAGTCGACCTTCGCCGAGAACTTGCAGGAGCAGGTCGAACAGCGATGCGTGTGCCTTTTCGAATTCATCAAAGAGGATCACCGAGAACGGCTGGTCGCGCACTTGTGAGGTGAGCAATCCCTCAGATTGGTCGAATGAGCTACTCACTAGGCGGGAGGCGGCACCCGGAGTGCCATACTCGCTCATGTCGAGCCGCAGCAGGCGATCCTTGCTGCCGTAGAGGAATTCCGCCAAGGTTTTGGCTAGCTCCGTCTTGCCGACCCCGGTCGGTCCGGCGAAGAGGAAAGAGGCGAGTGGTTGCTTGGGGCGGGAGAGCTGGGCTTTGACGATCGACAGGCGGTCGATGACCAAATTCACTGCTAAATCTTGGGCGTGCACGCGACTCCTGAACCAGCTGGTGATCTCCGCCTCGTCGAAGTTAGCGGTCGCTTCGAGCATCAAATTCGGTAGCCCGGTCTCTTTGCTGAACGCTGCGGTCACCGTGGTGGAGTCGATGGGTTCAGCTTTAGTCGATTCGGCGCGTAGACCACGCAAGAAGTGGGCCGGTCGACCCGGGGAGGCCGAGTAGGTCATGTAGCGGCGGTGCAATGAGTCGAGCCGGCGTAGAGCTCTGTCGGTAAGGCTCGGCTGTTTTGCCAGCGGTTCCTCGTTGATGTGTTGTAAGATCTCGAGCCCGATTTCAGGCGGCGGCTCGTTCAAGATCACGCGCCGGAACGGATCGAGGATGCGGGGGTCACGGGCTTCGATCGCCCCGAGTTGTCCGGGGGTGCATTCAGCGACCACTAGCAAGTCCGAGCGCACCATCGCGCCGCGTAGGAAAGAGGCGATGCTGTCGGAGTTGCTGACGCTCTGGCCCACCTGCATCAATTCGTGGAGGTTGCCGAAGCACAGGATGCTCTGGGTCTCTTTCGCCTCGGCGATGATCTGCAGGCAACGTTCTTGCCACATGCCGAACCCGGTTTGTCCGGCGACGATGCGGCTGCCGCTGGTGCGCCAAAATGGACGCTCGCCCAGTACGAGTTTCGCCCTCTGGCGCGCCAGTTCGAGGGTGACGGCGGTCTTGCCGACGCCACTTTCGCCAACGATCAACACACAGGTTGGATGGCGGCCGGAGAGGAGTCGCGCGACTTGTTCGACGGCTTCCTGACGGCAGTAGGCTTGCTCGCGTCCACCGGCGTCGATCTTGCTGCCGACCTTGGCGAGCACCTTCTGCTTCTTCGGCGGGGTCTTCTTGATCCGCTCGGCTGGTGGCTGGATTCTTGCCTCCCACCTGATACGCTTGAGCT
>JBLHKE010000515.1:0-5780 GCA_047619485.1 Verrucomicrobiales bacterium
TATTTTGGCCATCACCCGCGTTAGCTTCCAACTCAAATAGCCCGCTATAATCGCTGAAATCTGCCTTGGTGCTGGCTAAAATTCCTGCGCATCTTTGTATGACTTATTTCCTGACAACCCCTTAGAGAAAGAGAATGGGAGCGTGGGCGTCCCGCCCGTGTCAGGACGGGTGCATCGCATGGCCTCATCCCGAGTGCTCCTGATACATTACCATTAGACTCCAATCCCGGTGACGCTGGCTCCGAACATTAAGCGCACGTTAAAATACCACGTCCAGTGTGCCTACAACACTCTAAACCCCAGCAATTTCCCAGTTAGAACAGTAATATTTAGTAGACAGTCGCGCATCCGAGCGTCAGACTGAAATCGTTGTTTTAACTGCGAAGAACCCCCAAACTTCTGCGCAGGACAACCTGAACCCTTCCCCCGAACTCGAACTCACATAGACGGAGCCAATATGCCTACATTTAATTACGTCGCACTAGACGCAAAAGGAGAGGAGCAAATGGGTGCTCTCGATGCTGGAAACGAAGCCGATGCCATCGGTCAACTCCGTCGCACTGGACTTTATCCGACCCAGGTTGTCGAAAAAGGAAAAGGCGCCCTCAAGGCGGCTGGCGGCAAGACGGTCAAGAAGCCAGTAAAGAAGAAGGCCAAATCAAAAGGTGCGAAAGGCCAGGCGCTGTTCGGAGGCAACAAGGTCAAAGGCAAAGTCCTGATGATCTTCACGCGCCAACTGGCGACGCTGATCGACTCTGGTCTACCACTCCTGCGCGGTCTTATGGTGCTTGGAAAACAGGAACCCAACCTGGTGATGAAGCGCACGATCAACTCGCTCGCAGATTCGGTGCAGACCGGTTCGACTTTCTCCGAAAGCCTCGCGCAGCACCCGAAGATCTTTAACAAGCTCTATGTGAACATGGTCAAAGCTGGTGAGCTCGGCGGTGTTCTCGAGCTCGTCCTAGTCCGCCTGGCGGAATACCAGGAGAAGGCGCAGAAGCTCAAAAACAAGATCGTCGCAGCGATGGTTTACCCGGTGATCGTCATGGTCATCGCCACCGGCATCATGATCTTCCTCCTGACCTTCATCGTTCCGAAGTTCCAGGAGATTTTCGACCAGATGCTCAACGGGAAGGCCTTACCCAAACTGACCGAGTTTGTCATTGGACTGAGTGAAGGGTTGCAGAAGAACCTCCTCTGGATCGCGCTCGGCGGTATCCTCGCGTTCGTCGGGTTCAAGGTCATGTCCAATACTCCAGGTGGCCGCAGGTTCATCGATGGCATCAAATTGAAGCTGCCTATGTTCGGTGACATCCAGCGCAAGAGCGCCGTGTCTCGGTTCAGCCGCACGCTTGGAACGCTGGTGACCTCTGGTGTGCCGATCCTCCAAGCTCTCAACATCACCAAGGAGACGGCTGGTAACGTCGTCATCTCGGACGCGATCGCGAGCGTTCATGACGCAGTCAAGGAAGGTGAATCGGTGGTTGCCCCGCTCGAGGCGAGCAAGGTGTTTCCCCCGATGGTGATCAGCATGGTCGACGTCGGTGAGGAGACTGGCCAGTTGCCTGAGATGCTTTTGAAAGTCGCCGACGTCTATGATGACGAGGTGGACAACGCGGTGTCGGCTTTGACCTCAATGCTCGAACCGTTGACCATCGTCGTCCTCGCAGTCGTGGTCGGCACCATCGTCATGGCGCTGTTCTTGCCGCTGGTGTCCATCATCAGCGAAATGTCCTCGAACTAGGACTCCATAAGTTTCTGGGCAAACAGAAATCGGTTCGAGGTGGGTGCCGTGCCCGCCACGATCCTCTACACCCACTAAAATGAAAACCAATCTAGTCCAAGTTAGCACACAGCAAGCCCCGCTCTCTGTCCACCGCGGCAGGGCGGCCTTCACCCTGGTCGAACTGCTGACCGTCATCGCGATCATTGTGATCCTAGTCGGCCTCACGATCACCATCCTCGGCTTTGCGCAGAAGAAAGCCGCCCAGTCCAAAGCCAAGGGGCAGATGGAATTGATCATCACTGGTCTCACGCGCTACAACGTGGAGTTCGGAGGATTCCCCGAGCCAGAAGACAATTCCGGTCAAGGTAGCGGCGGAGCTCAAGCGCTCTACCAAGCGTTGTCTGGTGATGGTGACGACCAACTAGTGGTCGCAGCCAGCGAGGCCGGCGGCCCGTCGATTGGCGAGGTTGGCTCGACGACAGAACCAGTGGTTAACGGTGTTGACCCCAATGCCAACAAGTATGGCTTGGTGAGTAAAGATCTCGCCTTGGTTGACCCCTTCGGACAGTACTGGCACTACCGTAAGTATCTCGGGGATCGGCAGGTCGGTGACGAGACCAACAACAAGACCTACGACCTCTGGTCGGTCGGGCCCGAGGGCGAGATCGACAATGAGGTCAAGTGGATCAAGAACTGGTAGGGGTCGAACCCACATCTCCTCGCAGTAGCACTCCGTGGATCGCGGCTGAATCTCTCGGGTGCCCCGCTGCCGATTGATCATGACGGCGACTGCTGCTGCCCGAAAATCCAGTCGATGTAGACTGAAGAGAATTGTGGTGATTGCGATCGTCCTGCTCGCCGGGGTGGCATTCGTGAAAATCGCGATCGTTGGGCGGATCTACGATGGTAACCCGTCTCATTCCAAGACGAGGGTGCAACTGCAATTGCTGATCACCGGACTCAAGCGCCACGAGATCGAGTTTGGCAGCTATCCCGAACCACTCGACAACCTCGGGGTGGGATGTGGCGGCGCCAAAGCTCTCTATCAGGCGCTCAGTGGCGACGGTGATAACTATCTAATGATTGGCGGAGAGCCCGGAACTAGCCCGTCTACTGGCATGCCGGGGTCAACCACTGAGCCGTTGGTCGAGGGGATTGATGCCCAGGCGAACAAGTATGGCATCGTTCACCTGTTGGGCGGAGAATTTGCCCTGATCGATCCTTTTGGAAGGTGCTGGCACTACCGCAAGCACCACGACCAGAGGCCGGGGGAGGCGAGACTTGATCGGGACTATGATCTCTGGTCAACCGGCGGCGAAGCCAACACTGATAGAGAGGCTCAGTGGATCAAGAACTGGTAGGGCGCACTTCGAGGTCGCACTGGGTTCGAATCCGAGGGGTGCATCGGCTACTGACTTGCCTGATAAAAATGGAGCCTGCGATCGATCCATTATGACTGCTGGCCTGGCGCTTCCAACGTACTCGAATTTCCCCAATGAACATGATGCGCAGATGCGGCCAAGGAGCATGGGGCATCTCGCCCCGTGCAGGTAATGTGCCTACCGCGTTAGCGGACGAGTTTCACTGGCGGATCGTTCGAAACGTATCAGGAATCCGGGCTAGCCTTGGATCCTGACGACTTTTTAGAAAGCCTGCATTGCTTGCTGACGCACCCACTCTCCCAGTCGTTCCCCTCACTCCCTTAGATAAAGAAACTGACGATCAAGATCAAGACAAACGCGACCAGCGAGATGGCGGTCGAGATCAGTGACCAGGTCTTCAGCGTCTGCGCCTCAGTCATGCCGAAGTAGCGGGAGATCATCCAGAAACCCGAATCGTTGACGTGGGAGAAGCCGGTCGCCCCGGCGGCGATCGCTACCGTGACGAGTGCGAGGTTCGGTGCATTGAGATCACTGACCAGCGCCGACATCAGGCCGGCGGCGGTCAGCATCGCGACGGTGGCAGATCCCTGCGCGATGCGCACTAGGGTGGCGAACAGGTAGGCTAGCACAACGATCGGGATCCCAGAACCTGAGAACACCTCTTGCAAGGCGTCGGCGATACCAGTCGCGATCAGGACGCCTTTGAAAACTCCACCTGCGCCTGTGATGAGAATGATGATCCCGGCAGGTCCCAGCGCCCTCGTGCTGATTTCCAGCAGGGTCTGTCGGTCGACACCACGCTTAGTGCCGAGGAAGTAGACGGTGAGCAGCGTGCAGGCGAGGAGTGCGATCACTGGGTGGCCGGCAAAGTGGATCAGTTGTTGCCACAGTGGTGCCTCGCCGAGCGCTGCGGCCAGGGCTGCTTTGCGGTCGTCGCCCGCGAGCGTATCGGCGAGTCCACTGGCGACGACTTGCTCGACGATTGTGTTGGCCAATATCATCACAATCGGCAGGCTTATCAGCGTGAGGATCAAGAGGAATGGCGGCAATTTGTGCTCGGGGATCGGGTTATCCAGCGGGATGTGATCTGGGAGCGGGACGTCGACGAACCTAGCGACTTTCGAGCAGAGGAACGGGCCACAGATGAGTGCGGTTGGCAATCCGATCAGCACGCCGAAAAGGATGACCCAACCTAGGTTCACCCCGAGGATCAGGCTAACCGCAACCGGCCCTGGAGTTGGTGGGACAAAGGCGTGTGTGATCGCCATTCCCGCGACCAGCGGTAGCCCGAAGACCAGCAGCGGTTTCTTGGTGTCTCGCGCTAGTGCGTAGAGGAGTGGGGCGAGGATGACGAGGGCGACGTCGAGGAACACCGGGATCGAAATGATAAAGCCGGTGACGAGCATCGCCCATGGCGCACGGTCTGGTCCGAAACGTTTCAGCATCGAGTTGGCGAGTGACTGGGTGCCGCCGGAGTGCTGGAGGATGGCTCCGAAGATTGCCCCGATCCCAATGATCGTAGCGATGAACCCGAGCGCACTCCCCATGCCGCCGGTGACCGTGGATCCGATCTGAGTGATGGTGATCTCGTCACCGAGCATCGATGCTCCGAGGGCTACCGCGATCGATGCGACCAATAGCGCCAGGAAGGCCTGGAGCTTGAAGCGTAGGATCAGCAGCAGCAGCAAGACAATGCCGAAGACGAGCAGGGCGATGAGTGAGCTGACGCTGGCGGTCTGGGCGGCGAGGATCGGGGAGGGGAATTCCATGAGGTGATTGGGCTACGATTGGTTTTTTCGACTACCTACGGAGTGGGATCCGGTGTAGGAAATGGTAGTATGATCCATCTTTATCGAAGCAGCGCAGGTTGCACAACCGTAAAAGCGGATGGTGTCACGAACCACCTGCCGGGATTCGATGTCGATGAGCTGTTCCAGCAGGCCGATCCGCTGGCTTGGCTAGAAGGAGCGCTTGATGGCGCAGCAGCTGGTGAGTTGCACGACCGCGCTTGGTCGCCACCGATCGGTTCGCAGGAGGTCTGGGCCGCGGGCGTGACCTACTTCCAATCGCGAAGCGCCAGGATGGAGGAAAGTGAGGCATCTGGTGGCGATCGCTTCTACGACATGGTCTACGAGGCTGATCGACCCGAAATATTTTTTAAAGCGACCGCCCCACGCGTGCGCGGCCACCTCGACCAGATCCGTGTGCGTGCGGATTCGACTTGGGATGTCCCCGAGCCCGAGTTGACTCTCGCGATCAATTCGGCCGGCAAGGTTTTTGGAGCGACCATCGGCAATGATGTGAGCTCTCGCTCGATTGAGGGAGAGAACCCGCTCTACCTGCCTCAGGCAAAGGTCTATCGGGGGTCTTGCGCCCTCGGTCCTGCATTGGTCGTTGGGGCTGTATTGGAACCGGAAGTGAAAATTAAGGTGCAGATTGAACGCGGTGGCGAATCCGTCTTTGCCGGAGCGACGGACCTTGGCCAGATCAAGCGTGGCTTCGATGAACTGGCGGAATTTCTTTTTCGCGAAAACGAATTTCCGGTCGGTGCCTACCTGATGACAGGCACCGGTGTGGTGCCGGGGGCGGATTTCTCACTGACCTCTGGGGATATCGTCCACATTGAAATCGATGGTCTTGGGAGGCTCAGCAATGCAGTCGAATAACGAAAC
>JBLHKE010000516.1:0-5775 GCA_047619485.1 Verrucomicrobiales bacterium
GCGGTGCTCTGCCCGGCACCAGCGCCACAATCCCCAGCCGGCCAGCACCACGTAGATCAGCCCCATCAACCCAACCGCCAACAATTTTTGCGAAACTGCATCGTCTTTCGCCAGCAGAGCGACCGCCATGAAATTCACTGGCAACAGCCCGATCGCCGCCCCACGCAACATCGCTGCCGTCCCCAAAAAATCGGATCCCTTCCCGGCAATCCAAGTCCCCGCCCGGGCCAGGCCAGCCGTGAACAGGGCGAGCATCCCAGGCATCAGCGTGTAGCGGATCAGCCAGTGGCGATCCCAGGTATAGAACGCCAGCAGCGAGGCACCGACGATCGTCATGAAAATACCGGCCACCATGTACCAATTCTCCACCACGAATGGTTGCACGTGCTCCGCCCACAATGCCGGCAGACGACCGACCGGTTTCACCTCTTTCTCGATCACCGCCTCCGGCACGGTCTCGGCCGTCGCACTGCGTGCTTCACCGCTCAGGATCTCCCACTCGCGATCAGAGATTTGTGCCTTCCATCGTCGCGCCACGCCAGCCCGATCGAGGCCGCTTGCCTCTGCTATCCGCGCATCGAGCTCTTCCGCGCCCCCTGCCCCGAGGGATTCGCCCGCGGCCGACCAGAGCCCTAACAAAGCCACACCGGAAACATTTGATCCAGCCGCCAGCTGGAAGAGCTCATTCTGATCGGCAAACCATTTCCCTGGGCTATCCGCCGCCGCCACCTTTTTCCCGAAACGCATCCGCAGGATCAAGGCAGCCACCTCACCCAGCCGCGCATCTGATTCGACGAGCTTCGCCACGATCGGTTCCAACACCGGGGACTTCCACTGGCAGCAAGCGACCACCAGCGAACGCCGTTCCGACCAAGACAACCCACCGCCCGCGAGGCGGGCGCGCAAGGCCTCGAGCAGCAGGTCGCTATTGACGCGCTCCGGAAAAACACCGACGAGCAGATTCCCATGAATCAGCTCCTTCTGAGTTTCTTCAAAACGATGTACTTGATCAGTTAGCGTGTGGCGGAGCTCCGCCGAGCACCCCTCCAACTCCTCCAACAAGCGGCTCGAAATCACATCAACATCGTGGCCCTGATCACGCATCGCGACCGACGCCGCGATCAGTTTTGCCTGTAGATTTTCCGAGAAATCCGGCAACGTATGGATCAGACCTTCGCTCCGCAAAAAGGCGACCGCTTCCACCGCTTGCACCTCCGTAGGAGCAGCCAGCCGCCACCTCGGCTTGACCTGACGAGGCAGATCACCAAGAAAGAAACGAAACCGCAAAGCATCCCCCTCCGCTCGCTCGCCACCCTGATCCGCCTCGTAAAATCGCAATGCCTCAGACAAGCGACGCTCGCCGAGCCAGCGGCGCAACGCCACGAACTCGTCCCCTTCCCTCTCAGCCAACAGCCGAACCAGATCATCCGCCGTCCCCCTCACTGGTGCCTCCCCCGAGTCCTCGACGAGCAGCTTGGTGACGGCGGGCAGAGCGACCTCCGGATCCACCGCCCCCGACGCAGTCGCCTGCACGAGCAATTCGAGCAATTGCTTCTCTCTATCTGGAGGCGGATCCGTCACGGCCTAAAACCTCACCGCCCAGCTGCGGTTCTCAACCACTAAGAACTTTCAAAGGCGACGATATTTTCGATTCCCGCATCAAAATAATCGATGCCCAATTGATCCCGAAGTATTCCTAGGTGCGTAATCAACCCCGTGAAGATCTGCCCACTCTGCCAGCGCGAGATCCCAGAGGATCTCGAGAGTCGCCACCACCTCGTCCCGAAGTTGCGGGGTGGCACCCACGGATCGACCGCCATCCTCCACCAGGCATGCCACTCGAAGATCCACGCCGTGTTCACCGAAACCGAACTCGCGCGCAACTTCGATACCATTGAAAAGCTGTTGGCCAACGAGGAGATCCAGACCTTCGTCTGCTGGATCCAAAAACGTCCGATCGATTTCACCGACGGAACCAAAAGCAGGCGCCGCCAGAAACGTAAGTAGATCTGTGCGCGTAGTTGGTTTCGCCAGAAATTGCCCGCAAGTCCCAAGTCCCCGGGCATCACTAGACGCTCGTCCAAACTCTGGCGAGTTCAGCTACGCCGGAACTAACTCCTACAATTTGCTGGTTATTTTGGCCATCACCCGCGTTAGCTTTCAACTCAAATAGCCCGCTATAATCGCTGAAATCTGCCTTGGTGTTGGCTACAATTTCTGCGCATCTTTGTGTGACTTATTTCCTGACACCCTCTAGCGGCGGCGTCGGCTCGGTGGGTTCAGCACCTGCTTCTGCGCTGCGGCCGAGAGGCCGCTCGTCTGCAACCATTGGCGGGTGCCCTCGGCATCACTTCGCAACATCGCCTGGCCA
This sequence comes from Verrucomicrobiales bacterium, assembly GCA_047619485.1. Lineage (GTDB taxonomy): Bacteria > Verrucomicrobiota > Verrucomicrobiia > Verrucomicrobiales > DEV007 > JBLHKE01. Next base: position 2,372 of record JBLHKE010000516.1, read on the forward strand.
GCGCGGACTAGGGTACGCTCGCGCTCGCCAGGATCAGAAATTTCACCTGCCCAAGCGATCGCCGACTGCGGATCCTCCCACGCCAGTCGTCCCGCAAACCCACTGATCGCGGAGTCGCGCTCGGGCGAGTCACCCATCGTCACCAGACGTTGGCTCGCCGCGAGTGGATCACGCTTCACCCACTCTCCGAAAGCCGAAGACATCGCCCATCGTTTTCCCTCTCCAGAATCCAAAGTCTCCAGCCAGCCGACAGCCGCTACCGGATCGCGCTCCGCCCACTCGTCACCGACCTCCTCGATCACCCTGGCACTCCCCGGATCACCGGCGAAACGCTCCGCCCACGCGGCGGCCGCTTCTGGATTCTCCTTCACGAGGCGGTTCGCCACCCGATCCATAGCCGAAGCGCGCAACGCTCCGTCGGGCAAATTCTCTGCCCAGACCGAGGCCTCCTCCGCACCGACCGAACGCAGCATCTCGCCCGTCACAATCGAGAGCAACTCTTCCGCCTGACGATCCCCTTTCGCGTTCAACTCAAAAACAAAATTCGCTGCCGCCGCCGGGTCAGTGTCGGCGAGTCCATGCACTAGCCCGGCCTTCAGTTGACCGTTCTGCGCCCCTTCCTCTTTGCTCAACCCACTGAACCATGCCAGCGCACCGGCCGCATCCGCACCGGCCCAACCCGCGAGCGTCACCTCCATGTCGCGCTCCTTAGATTCCATCCCGTGCAACACCGCATCTCCACCAGCCACCGCTCCCCATGCGTAGTGGAAGTCGCGGAATTCCGAACTGTCCTGCGGCAAATTTTTGATCTGCTCACGGATCTCAAGTGCATTCTCGGCCGTCATCCCCTTGAGGAGTTCATCGAATGCGGCGCGCCGCTTGAGGGGGTTTGGGTCTTTCAAAGCGGTTCCCCCTAACTCCAAGATCCGCGCAGCGCTCAACTCCACCACCTGCATGCCAAAACCCGCGTCGTCATGCAAAACCAAGCCATCGGTGACGACAGCAGCTTCCGGCAATGCGCTCAGCCTACCGTCATCGCGATCGTCGTAGAAACTCGAACTACGAGCACCTCCGCCATCAGCCTCTGCCACCGCAGAAGAGCCACCGCGCTTGAGGCCAATCACAAACATGCCAATAGCCGCGAGTGCCCATAGAGCATGTATAAGGATCGATCGATTCATAAGCGCGCAATCTACTACGGGTCACGGCAAGAAGCAGACTATTTCTCAATGCAGCGGACGTAGCACGGAGTGCCACTCCGTGCTACACTACGGCTCGGTGAGTTTCGGATCATAAAGCTCTCCGCCGAGCAATCGGATGCTTAGATAGGTCAGCGTCAACAGCAGGAAGAGGTTGACGACCTTGCCGAGATACAGCGGACGACCGGCAATCAATCTCGGCGCCACCAGTCCATCGAGGAGGAACTTGATCGCCAGCACTCCACAGAAGAGAGCGGGCAGGTAGAGCGACAGCAGCAGCCGCGCATCGACCCTCAGCGCATCGTACCAAGCGTAGAGCACCAAGTAGCCACAGAAAAAGCCGAGCGCATAGAAAATCACATAAGGGGCACGTGTCAGCAACCTCGCCAGCCCCCCACGCGCGCCCAGATCCTCGACGACAAATTTCCTCTCTGGCAAAAACCGCGCCCACAAGCCCATCAGCACCCGCAGCGCCAGGCCCACCAATGCCAACCGCCCGACCACTCGCAGCATCGCACCAGCCCGACGGTAATATTTATTCATCCGCTTCTGGGTCCTCTCGATCCCAGCCTGCAATCGCCCGACCCCTTCGGAAAATGGGTGTTCGTCGAAGTAGCCAGAAGCGCTCGGCAGTTCACTGAGCGGTTTGTATTGCGCGGCCACTTGGGCATCAATCTGCGCCTCGTCGAGTTTCCCTTTCGACCCCTTCACGACCCGCTTGCGCACCCGCTCCTCCAGCTCCGTATTGAACTCGTCGACGGTGATCAGCCGCTCCCGCGCACCGGCGCCGTAGAACGCCCACATGTAATCTTTATCGATGAAGTAATCCTCCCCTTCCTCCAGCGGCAACCACATCATGTATTCCGTGTAGACGCTGTAAAATGGTTTGCCGAAAGTCTTTTGGGTCGCGAGCAGGTAGGGCACCAGCAAGACGAAGAACAGAGCGATGACCAACGCACCCTGCCCGATCGCACGTAGGTTTTTCGGAGCCTCTTCACCCTCGTCCAGCAGACCGCGCCCCTTCCTCCTACGGTAGGAGAAATAGTCCCACAACACCTTGATCGACCAGGTCACAAAGAACAAAAACAACAACGGCTGAGTGCCAGCTTTGACAAAATAGGTCAGCGCCGAGAGCACCCCGCACGTGGTCGCGAGCCGCCACCCCGGCTTGAGCAACATCCTCCCCATCAGTACGAACAGGATCGTGTTAAGCACCCAGTAGCTCAATTCCGGCTGCACGTATCCGGCCTTGTAAACGAACAGCAGCAAACCGCTCGCCACCGTGATGATCCCCGACTCGATGATCGGCAGTCGCGATCTCGCAAATAGAAATAGCCCACCCAACATGAACATCGACAACACCAGATTGATCTGCTTGCCGCGCTCGAACCAGTCGAGCGAGAACGGTGGCTTGCTGCCCTCTGGCATGTCGAACTTCTCTTTCGAATAGAACATCGACAGGAAATACGGGTAGCCGGGCGTGCGCTGGCGCGGGGTGACATAACCGATCGGATCGTGTGCGATCCGGCTGGCGGTATTGAGGTAGACCTTCTGGTCTTTGTCGGTGACGTCGTGGTTTTTCGTCTCACCATTCCCCTTCCCTGCGACGTAGTAGAGCAGCGCCAATGGGATGAACAGTAGTAGCAACCAGCGGGTCCAGCGCGGCTCCTCGGGCGATGTGAAGTAGCTCAACATCGGGTGGTGATCACAGGGATTTCAGAGCCCCAACCATCACCTCGGTGGTCACTTCGATCTCGCCAGGACCGTGGGCCATCGAGATGAATCCGGTCTCGTATGGCGAGGGGGCAAGATACACGCCGTTATCCAAGCAGTAGGTGAAGAACTTGCGGAACGCCGTGGTGTCGGCCTTCTGCGCCGAGGTTAGATCGGTCACCGGCTCCTCGGAGAAGAATAGGCAGAACATCGAACCCGCGCGGTGGAAGGTGTAGTTTTTCCCAACCTCAGCCAGCGCGCCGCGCACCCCATCCTCGAGCATCTTGCCCTTCTCCTCCAACTGCATCCAGCCGTTGGCTTTCTCGAGTTGCTTCAGCTGGCAGATGCCAGCCGCCATCGCTAGCGGGTTGCCCGACAGAGTGCCCGCTTGGTAGACCGGACCGTCCGGCGCGAGCATGTCCATGATGTCGGCGCGTCCTCCGAAGGCACCGACCGGCAGACCACCACCGATCACCTTGCCGAGCGCCGTCA
>JBLHKE010000517.1:0-5754 GCA_047619485.1 Verrucomicrobiales bacterium
CGCTCAGGACGCTTGTCTCGGAGTGGCGGATCTGCATCATCTTTGATATGCCGTCCGACACTCAAGGCAGCCTGAGCACATTGCGGCGGGGCTGCGGCGCAATGGGCTCTTATCAGCACGAAAGGGAGACGCGCCTGTGGGATCTGGGTTCATCTTTCGACCGCACACTGTCTTTGAATCTACCCTCGCCGGGCGGGCTATCAGCTAGCACAGCGACGAGCTGTGAGCGGCTACGCCCGCTCCAGTCGGAAGAAGTGTCAGACACTAGCAGATTATTTCCCTGCCCGATCGTTAGCCTGTTTACGCGATTTCGCTTCAGGCACTGCGACTCCTAGGGCGTGGAACAGGAAGGCCCATTTGTCGGCGACGCTCTCGATGATCTTGGCGGTCGGCGTGCCGGCGCCATGGCCAGCGTTGGTCTCGATCCGGATGAGGATGGGCGCCTCGCCACCCTGGGCGGCCTGCAGGCGGGCTCCGAATTTGAAACTGTGAGCAGGGAAGACGCGGTCGTCGTGGTCGCCTGTCATCACCAGCGTCGCGGGGTAGTTGACGCCATCCTTGACGTTGTGCAGTGGCGAGTAGCGATACAGGTATTCGAAATCCTTGGCCTCATCGGGCTTCCCATACTCCCCCTGCCACGCCCAACCGATAGTCCATTTATGGAAGCGCAGCATGTCGAGGACGCCGACCGATGGCACGGCAGCGGCGAACATCTCCGGTTTCTGTGTCAGGCAGGCACCGACTAACAAACCACCATTGCTGCCGCCACCAATCGCTAGATGTTTGCTGCTCGTGTACTGATTCTCGATCAACCACTCCCCCGCCGCGATGAAATCGTCAAAGACATTCTGTTTGCGATCCAGCTTACCCGCCTCGTGCCATGCCTGGCCATACTCGCCACCGCCACGCAGGTTCGGCTGCGCAAACACCCCACCCATCTCCATCCATACGGCGTTCGAAAGCGAGAACCCAGGTGTTAGGGAAATATCAAACCCCCCGTAGCCGATCAGGTAGACGGGGCGTTTGCCATCGAGTTCGATGCCCTTCTTGTGGCAGATGAACATCGGGATCTTCGTCCCATCCTTGCTCTTGTAAAACACCTGCTTGGTGATAAAATTCTCAGCGTCGAAATCGACCTCGGGCGCTTTGTAGATCGTGCTCTTGCCGCTTGTTAGATCGTAGTGGTAGATCGTCGCCGGGCGCGTGAAGCTCGTCACTAGGTAGTAGCAGTCGGTGTCTTTGCGCGTGCCGCTGAAGCCGTAGACTGTCGCAATGCCGGGAAGATCGAGGTCGCGGATTTTCTCCCCGGATTTGTCGAACAATTGCACCCGGTGGCTGGCGTCGACCTGGTAAGTGGCGATCAGCGTATCGCCGACCATCGAGACGTCCTCAAGATTGTGCTCGCCCTCGGCGATGAGTTCCACCCAATTTGCCTGCTCCGGCTTGGTGACATCGAGCGAGATCACGCGGCCTTTGGGGGCGTCTTGGTTGGTGCGGAAGTAGAACGTCGCGCCATCGTTGCCGAGGTAGTTGTAGGAAGCCTCGTCCGGTTTCAGCAGCTCGACCACCTCGGCGCCATCTTGATTGAGCGCTTTGTAAAAGATCCCGTTCTTGCCGAAGTCGCCGGTGAAGATGTGAAACAGGAGGTAGTTTCCGTCCTCGGTGAAGTCACCACCGAAATTCCACTCCTTCGCATCTTTGCGCTCGAAGAGGAGTTCGTCCTGCGACTGCTCATCGCCGAGCTTGTGGTAGTAGACTTTGTGAAAGTAGTTCGCCCCCTTGAAGGCGGCGCCCTCGGCCGGCGCGTCGAAACGGCTGTAGCAGAAACCCTTGCCGTCGGTAGACCAGCTCGCCCCCGAGAACTTGCTCCAGCGGATATAATCCGGGAGATCCTTGCCGGACTCGATCTCGCGCACGCGCCACTCTTTCCAGTCGGAGCCGGAAGAAGACAGACCGTAGGCGAGGTATTTCCCATCGTCGCTTACCGAGTAACCCGATAGCGCCACGGTGCCATCCTCAGAGAGCTGGTTTGGATCGAGCAGCACTTTCTCGGCCGTGCCTGGTTTGTCCTCGCGCCAGTAGAGGACGCTCTGGTTCTGCAGGCCAGACTGGCGCGAATAGAACACGCGTCCCCCCTCGCGCTGGGGCATGCCAATTTTGTCGTAGTCCCAGATTGCCTCGAGCCGCTTCTCGATGCGCTCGCGACCGGGCAGCTTGGAAAGATAGCCTTGCGCTAACTCAGCCTGCGCGGCGACCCACTGTTTGGTCTCTTTGGAGTCGATCTCCTCCATCCAACGGTATGGGTCGGCAACTTTTTTGCCATGGAGTTCGTCGACCACATCGGCCTCGCGTGCGTTTGGATAGCTCAATTTCTCTGCGGTGGCTTGGGTTGAAAGAACAGACAGCCCGATGGCCGCCAGGGTAAGAATCGTCAGGCTTGTCATCGAGCTGCTTATGATTGGGTTGGAGTGAGGTCTTTGGGTCTTTGGGAGTATCTGGCCTGAGCCTCTTGGATGCACCGGTATCCCATTAGTTCCTCGAACCATTGTCCGGCTGCGGAAACGCCTAGAGACGTCACTCCAACCGGGCGGCGGCTTACTTCGCTGCCTCTTTCTCCTCTTTTTTGGCGGCGGTGGCTTTCTCCTTTTTCACGAGCCGCACGGACTCGATCACGACGGCCTCCACCGGGACGTTCTGGTGTGGTCCCGGGACGACCTGCCCACCGTGGCGCGAGTTGAGTTGCTTGGTGGTGACTGGGACACCTTTGATCTTGTCGACCACATCAGTGCCGTCGATCACCTTGCCAAACACGGCGTAACCATCAGGGCTGAAGCCACCCGCATCGAGCCCGCTACGGTTGTCGACGACGTTGATGAAAAACTGCGAGGTCGCGGAGTGCGGCGCGTTCGTGCGTGCCATGGCAATGGTGTATTTCTCGTTCTTCAAGCCATTGATTTTCGCCTCATTACGGATCGGCGCCAAGGTGTCTTTCTCGATCGGGGTGTCGCCCATCTCGAAGCCACCACCCTGGATCATGAAGGTACTCATGACGCGGTGGAAGACGGTGTTGTCGTAGTGCTTCTTGTCCACGTATTTAAGGAAGTTCTCGACGGTGATCGGCGAATCCTTTTGGTTGAGTTCGATTCTGAACGAGCCCATCGAGGTCATCATTTCGACCACTGGCTTCGGGTCTTTTGGATCGCCAGCGGAGGCGCTGCCCTCTTCTTTGCTCTCTTTGTCATCGGCGCCGCAGGCAGCAACGCTGGCGGCGGTGATCAGGGCGAAAAACGTATGGGTCAATCGGGAGTTTGTCTTCATTAGAAAAAATTGGGTTTGGATGTTTTCCCCGGCACGTGCGAGGGAACAAGGAGGCGAAATGAACCCTATTGCCCGTAGAATGCAAGCCGAAGCGCCAGCCCCAAAGCCCGAACCTTTGCGCAAGATCATCCATATCGACATGGATTGTTTCTACGCTGCGATCGAGATCCGCGAGCACCCAGAACTGCGGGGCAGACCGGTGGCGGTCGGTGGGAATTCAGAAGGTCGCGGGGTGTTGACGACCTGCAACTACGAGGCACGCAAGTTCGGCTGTCACTCGGCGATGCCCGCCTTCCAAGCACTGCAGCGTTGCCCGAAACTGGTGCTGTTGCCAGTGCGGTTCGAGCTATACCGCGCAGTGTCGCATCAGGTGCGCGAGATCTTCGCCGAGTTCACCGAGCTGATCGAACCGCTTTCGCTCGACGAGGCCTTCCTCGACGTGAGCCACCTGAACTCGTCCGCAACATCGATCGCGCAGGAGATCCGCTACCGCATCCGCGAGACTACCCTGCTCACCGCGTCTGCGGGGATCGCCAACAACAAGATGCTCGCCAAGATCGCGAGCGACTGGAACAAGCCGGACGGCCAGTTCGAGGTGCGCCGCGATGAGGTGGCGGGATTCATGGAGGAGTTGTCGGTGCGGAAGCTGTGGGGAGTCGGTGGCAAGACGGCGGAGAAACTCGCCACCATGGGAGTGCAGACCTGCGGGCAATTGCAGAAGTTCGAGTTGGCGGAACTGGCGCGCCGGCTGAAGGGATTCGGCGCCGAACTCTACCAGCGCTGCCGCGGCATCGACGACCGCATCGTCAACCCGACGCGCGAGCGCAAATCGGTAAGCAACGAGACCACCTTTCGCGAGGACTTGACGAGCTTTGAGGCCTGCCTGGAGAACCTGCGACCGCTGTTCGATGAACTCGCCAGCGATGTGGAAAGGAAACATAGCGCCCGCGCGCTCCACAAGGCAGTGGTGAAAGTGAAGTTCAGCGACTTCACCCAGACGACCGCAGAAAAACTCGCCGGCGAGCTCGATTTCGCGAACTACGAGTCGCTGCTGGCTGAGGCGTGGCAGCGCGGTGATGGAAAATCCGTGCGCCTGCTGGGGGCTGGCGTGCGTTTCAAGCCGATGGATTCGCCGGAGCTGCCGCAGCAGCTGGAGATGTTTTAGTCAGGGGCAATCTCTGAATGGCCGCTATTTTCTCCATATATTTGATAGACTAGAAACTATTTTGGCGTAATCAAAAGCGGAAGATTCCAACCCATTGATCACTACCATGAACCAGAAGAACTCACCTGAAACGCAGACCTGCAAGGTTTGGATGAACGGCGAACTGATCGACGAATCAGCTGCGCACATCTCGCCGTTCGACCACGGGCTACTGACTGGCGATGGTGTGTTCGAGACCTTGATCGCTTACGGAGACAAACCCTTTGCAACGACTCTCCACTGGGCACGACTGCGACGTTCGGCCGCCGTGTTCGGACTCGATGTGCCAGATGAAGCGACTTTGAATGCCGCCTGCGAAGCCACCATGGAGGCGAACGGCATCAGCCCATCGCGCCTGCGCGTGACCATCACTGGCGGGCGCGCGCCACTAGGTTCAGAGAAAGGCGACAGCGGTCAGACCATCATCATCGCCGTCGGCGATCTGCCCGGCCATGGACCGGAGGCGATCGTGCATACGGTCGTCTACTCGCGCAACGAGCGCGGAGCTACCGCCGGAACCAAAACCATCTCATACGGCGACAACGTCATCGCGCTCGCTGAGGCGAAGGCGAAGGGTGGCACTGAAGCGATTTTCGGCAACACGCAGGGTCATCTCTGCGAAGGCACTGGCAGCAACATCTTCATCATCCGCGCTGGGCGATTGATCACGCCGACGCTTGAGAGTGGCTGTCTCGCCGGTTGCACACGTGCGGTCGTGTTGATGCTCTGCAAGCAGGAAGGGATCGAGGTGTTCGAAGAGGATACACCGCTGGCGGAATTGGGCGATGCGGACGAGGCATTTCTGACGTCGACACTGCGCGAGGTGCAGCCGATCGCGAGCGCCGATGGGATGCCGTTCAAGACAGTGAACGGCGAGATCACCAGAAGGCTGGCTGCTGCGTTCAAGGCGAAGATCGTGGTTGAGAATGACCCGTGCTAAGCGGGCTCGGGCTGGTGGTAGTTAAGAGGTGAACGTGTTGGAGGCCTTGGCTCTGGGGAGTTAACGTTGAAGTTAGCATTGAAGACCGCAAATTGAGCGCCGGATGTACGCGGATAGGCTCGTGCGCTACAGTCGCCGTAGGCGATGGCGTAATTTCGATTTGCAATCGAAGCCCAATACCCAAGCCGCTCAGCACGACGGCTTCGATTGCAAATCACAGTCATCCCATAGCCACCTTTTCTCCGGTGGCTGGATCTAGTTTTGTAGGGTTTTCGGCTCGGTTCCGCGGGTC
>JBLHKE010000518.1:0-5746 GCA_047619485.1 Verrucomicrobiales bacterium
GCGCTGCGCTGAAGCAATCGTCGTATTGCTTGCCGGCATACCACCCGATCGGCTTCGGCTCCGTGCCCTTGTCCCATGAATCAGGAGAGTCCTTGTAGCCTGCGTAGATCTTTCCGCCGTATTCAAATTGCTTGCTACCCGGAGGGAGGAAATCCCACGATAACGATCGATTTCCCTGCGACGTCTTCAATAGTAGCACAGGTTCCTCGTGGAGGTTGCCGACCGCATGGCCGAACCCCAATTCTGGTCCGATACTTCCCGATGCGACGCCCAGCCACCTGCTTCCCGTGGCAGTCACCACGCCTTTGTACCAAACGTCATCGCGCGACACCCACTGTCCCTTCTCATTGATCAAGTAAGGGTAATTCCCGTCCTTTTTGACGACCGTCCCCAGTGTCCCCGGAATATCGGTGCGGACAATCCAACCCAAGCCGTTGGCATCCTGGGTGAGGTAAGTGATTTTGAACGCAACCTTCTTCCCCGCCTCTAACTTTATCTCGGTGTGCAATGCCTCCTCGCCGACTTCCTGGCGGTAAACTTCCTTGCCATCGACTTCCATGAAGTTGTTGGTCGAGCCGCCAAAACCCGGCCGGAGCTCGTAGACACCTGTCGCCTTCGGCTCAATGAACCCCCGCGTTACTTGGGTTCCACCACCCGGGTAGGGGGTGGGCTTGGTTCCGCCAAAGCTGTTGAGCTTCAGTGTCTTGATCGGCTTCATCGCATCGTAGTCAGCCTTCCGGTCGTAGGTGCCCTCGTAGACTGAGACCACCGGCTCGAGGAACTCCGATCCCCAGCGACTGCTCCCACCGGTCACCTTCCCAGCCCCGACCATGTTGGACTGGCCGGAGAGGATGTAAACTTTGATCGGCTTGCTCTCGGCGCTCGAGCTAGCGCTCATCCCGATGAATATGGTCGCTAAGAGGCAGGATAATTTAATTGCTGGATTGTTTCTCATTGGTCGTTTGTTTAGGGCTTCAGGCTAGGCCATGAATTGATCGATCGCACCCCTCTGCTCCATCTTCTTACGGGTCAACACCAGATCAAGATCGCCATAATGCTCGATCGGGTTGCCGTAGGCATTGAGCAGCGTGGTGTACCAATTTCCCAGAGTTTTGTGCCCCTCCGTGGCATGGAATGGCAGGCGGATAAAACGGCCGGCGATATCCAGCTTCGACTGGTTGCCCGACATGACCACCATCGGCGCTTCGGTGTCGGGTCCGTGGTGGCCGGCACCGGTTTCTGGCATGTAGATGATCGTGGTGTTGTCGAACATCGTGCCGTTGCCCTCGGGGACGGATTTCAGCTTGGTGACCATCTTCGCAACCTGAGCCATGTGACTGGCCTTGACGAGATCCCTGAGCTCCATGTCCATGCTGTGTCCCAGACGGTGGAGGTCGACGCGCCCCTGGTTGCCTGGAAGCGTGGTGATCGGAGTCCCCAGATCGTCGATGGTGTAGGTGACGACGTTCGTCAGACCAGAGATCAGCGCCGCGAGCATGACATCGGTGAACGCCCCCTGCTTTTCAACCAGGCTAGCATCGGGCCCGCCATTGGCATGGATCGGATCGAGCTGCGGGAGGTTCTTTGAGATGACTTCTGAAAGCGAAGCCACCTTCTTATTCCGCTCCCGGATCGATCCGATCGATTCCACATGGTTGCTCATCTTTTTCCGCTCTTCGCCACCAAGCCCCTGGAGCTTTTTACCCTCCTGATCCTGCAGGTAGTCCAGCAGGGTGTTCTCGGAGTCGGCAGCGGTCGGATTCGCTACGGATTTAAAAAGTTCATCGTAGGCAGTCTGGGGATCCGCGTAGCAATAATTTCTCTGGTGCCGCGCTGGTGCGGAGAAGCCAGAAACAATGCCTGATCTGAAGGCGACGGTGCCAGATCCCGAGGCGAGAGAAAGTTCGACGTGACCGAAGGGGGAGGGGAACAGCTTGGCCAATTCAAAATCGACGGTGGCGCGTTTGATGCCGCTGATCACGTTTCGACCGGCTCTGTATGCCCCCATGCAACCGGAGAAGGAATAGTGTCCGCCACCGCTCATCGTCATGGAGATACCATTCAGGATGGTCAGGTTCTCCTTGTGATCCTCCAGCGCTCTCAACCAAACGGGGAGCTCGTGCCGATCGAGGTCAGCCTCAAACGCCAGTTTCTCCTGTTCCTTGTTTTTCTCTTCATCCGAAAACGTAGGCAGCTCACACAGCTTGGGAACGTTGCCGTTCGATTTCCTGATGAAGATGAACCGGTGGGGATGCTCGCTCTGAGCCGTGGCGGCGAAGAGGTGATTGAACGAGGGCGAGATCGCCAGACCCCCGGCACCAAGGGCAGTGTGTTTTAGAAAGTTTCTTCTGCTTTTCATGTTCTGTTTCTGGGAACCACGAATGGATACGAATTTTTTATCGGCAGCGCCGCCGTCCATTCGTGTGAATTCGTGTCCATTCGTGGTTCAAATTTATTTTCGGTAGATGAATGAATCGGAGGTCAGCAACGACACGATCACCGCATCAAAACTACCGTTGTTCTCCATGTAGGCCTGATCAGCATCGATCAGGGTTTTGGAATCGGAAAGGATTTCGTTGCGCCCCATGAAGTAGCGGAATGCATGGCGGATGATGGACTGGCGCACCTTTGCTGATTTTGCGAGACGCTCCGCGAGGTCGATGGCATCGCTGACTTCGCCATCGAGCGCTTGATCACCCGTGCCGTCCAGAATCCCTTTGGCGTCGACTGGCAGCGTTTTGTAAATTGGCCGACCGTCGATATGTAGCCCCCGTTCTTTCGGGGCTGGTTTGATCAGGTTCTCCACATGCTCGATACGTTCCTGCATGCGGAAGCGGCCGAAATCATCGAACACTTCAAACGGCAGGCCGAGCGGGTCCATCTTCTGGTGGCACTTCCAGCAATACTGCTCGCCGGTTTTTATCTCGAGCCGCTGGCGCAGCGTCTTGTGATGGTTCTCCGGCACGACCGCATCAACGGTGATCGGCACATCGGCAATCGTGCCGGCGAGCAATTTCTCGCGCACCCACTTGCCGCGGCGCACCGGGTCGTTCTCCAGGTTCAGAGAGTGGGCGATCAGCCAGGCTGGATGCGTGAGCATGCCCTTCCGGTTGGCTATCTTCGCTGGCTGGTCCGTGGGATAGTCCCATTTGGTGTAATCGATATTGAACAGCCTACCCACGTCCTCACCCCGCATCCGGGTGCCCGTCCGGGTTGCCGCCTCGCCCTTGTGCCAAAAGGCCATCGCGACTGCGTCATAAGGTGCGGCGGTCTTTTGGCCCTTGCCGAAACGGAGGGTGTAACTGGTCATCAGCGTCTTGAATGATCTGACCCAGCCAGCCTTACGTTTGCTGTTGAGAAAGTCGGGGAACACCGTGCCCATCATCTTCATCTCATTGATGAAGTCCCAGTGCACGTAGAGCTGTTGTTCGGTGAAGTTCTGCCAGTCGTAGTCTTTGAAATACTCGTAGATCTTCCGTAGCCGATCTGACGATGCCTTCATCGCTTCGTTGTTGCCCGAGTGAAACACGTAGAACTTCTCGGTGGTCAGCAGTTCTTCGAAAACGTGCTGGTCTTTCCGCAGGATATGATCGACCAGCATGTCGGCCTCATCGACCAGTCGCCCTTTGACGTCGTCAAATTTGCTCCACGAGGCGTTGAACCGTGCATCGTCTTTAAAAATCGTCATGGCCTTGGTGTAGCCAAAGAACTCTCTGAAGAATCGTAGCTTGCGGATCGGGGTGTTGGTGATGCTGGCGTTGAATCCGGCTTTCTGAACCGCCTCGTCGATGACGTAATACTGATCTCTCCGCTTGAGCATGCGGGTCACTTCACGCCGGTAGTCTTCGCGCGTGTTGAGCCTGCCCACTTTCACCGCAGCAACCAGCTGTTCATCGGGGCTGCTGTCGGTGAGTGCGTAGGCCAGCGCGTAGCTGGCATCGCGTGGCGACATCATGCGGCGGCCGTGTTCATCGGCTGACCCCTGCCCGAATTCTGATCGGTAGACCACCTCCGAGTTCAGGATCAGGGTCTCGATCAGTTTGGCGATGGCCACCTGGCTGCTCAGGGTCTGCATGTAGGTTCTGGTCAGCACGATGCTCTCGTTTGCCTCTTGTTCCGTTGGCGCGCGCTCATAGATCTTGGCAAACAGCTCGTCTACTAGTTCGCCAATCTGTTGTTCGTCTGCCTGCCCGGCTGCGATCCGTTCGGCCTTGAACGACGCCTCCCAGTCGACCATGCACTTTTCGATAATCCGGTTGTAGCTGTCGCCCTGCATCCGATGTTCCAAGATTGATGCGGTGATCGTCTGCATCTCGCCATCGGAGAGCGACTTGTAATCCGGGAGTGCCATGTTCTGGTCTTTAACATCCTCGTAGATCAGCGCCATGTCCCAGCGCTTGTCCATGATGCTCATGAGCGTCACTCGCCCGCGCAGCCGCTTCTCATGGATGCCGAAGTTGAACCAATCGCGCTCGCACTTCTCAACGATCTGTTGGTAGGAGACTCCATCCTGCTTGTATTTCTGAATGCCGCGGTAGATGGCGCGGATGTCTTGCGCATCGTAGCGGGTTCGCAGGAGATCCATGTTGTCCTGTTTTGGTTTCGGGTTGCCCTTCGAATCCAAAGGCACTTGCACTTCGTCCACTTTGACCCGGACAAACCCGGGTAGAAGCGCCTCGTTTCTCTCTTTATAGGTAGCCTGCGCGACGTGCTCGATGTAGTCGGTCAAGAACCGCTCGCGGGAGGCGAGGATTGCCCGCTGTTGCAGCTCGATCTTCATGACGCGGTACATCGCCGGATAGTGCGCCTTCATCGCTGGCTCCGACGACATGTGCGCTGCGATCTTCTTGGCGTTGGAGATCATCGTTAGCAGATGGCCGCTCGTCAGCGCGGTGGTGTCGTAGTAGCGCACCCCGATGTTCGACGGTAGCAGGAAGGGATTGGTGATGCTCTGCCGCAGGCTGCCGCCGCCAAACTTCGTGCCGATATTGACGCCGTTGTCTCCGATGACTTTGATCTTTTTGCCATCGATGGTTCTTTCGCTCGGATGATCGATCAGATGGTTGACCTTGGCATTGAAGATGAACTCGCTGATTAGCCATCGGCGGTCGCCGGTATATCCAGGAAGACCTTTGTAATCGGCAGAGAACAGCATGTCGTGATCGACGTAGTTTCCAAATTCCGGTCTCTTGAGCGTTTCCTCCAACCTGGAAGCACTGTGTTGCTTGAGTTGGCTGGAAACCCATCCGATCATGGATGCCCGCTCCGCCTCGGTTGGCTGTGCCTTCTTTTTCTTCGGCGGCATCTCCCCGAAGAAGAGCTGCTCTTGGATTTTGTTGAGAAGATTGAGGCGAGCATCGAGCGAGAGCTCCCCGAGTTGATCCAATTTGATGTCGCCCTTCTGAGTCTCGCCGTCGTGGCAGGTGTAACAGTAGTTCTCGAGCAGCTGATCGACTTGTGGAGGAACCGCCAATGCACTTCCACCGACGATCCATGAAATCGCTGTGCAGCGGAGTACAAATCGTTTCATTCCTAATCGGTTACTTGTCATATATGCTTGTGCTGATTGGCGAAGCCAGAAGGCCGCCCTTGCGGTAGAGATTGGCAAAAGAAGTCTCATTCTTCATCACTTCGGAGATTCTGCACGAACCCGATGAGATCCGCGAGATCCTGGTGGCCCATCGCTGTTTCGAGGCCATCTGGCATGAGTGAGCGTCCGGTATTCTTCAGGGTTTTGATCTCCCTG
>JBLHKE010000519.1:0-5741 GCA_047619485.1 Verrucomicrobiales bacterium
GCATGATCTGCACCAGGGTGCGCACGGCACCTTCGCCGATCTTCATCTTGCTCTCCCGCCGGATGATGAGCAGCGCGACGATAATAAACGCGGGGCCGGCGACGAAGGCAGAGGTGAGGAATCTAGGCGCCAATAGTGCCGTGTTCCAGAACGGGCGGCCACCGAGTCCGCAGTAGAGGAAGGCGGTCACTGTGTGGATCGAGATCGCCCATGCGATGCTCAAAAACACGAACGGCACATACCATTTCGGGTTCGGTTTCTGGCCGCGGAAACGGTTATAGAGCAGGTAGCTGCAGATCCAGACGTTGATGACGAGGTAGCCGTTGAGGGCTAGGACGTCCCAGGTCAACATTGAGATCGGGAAGTGGAACTTACCGATCAGTGGCATCATGTGCCACATGCGGTCGGGGCGGCCGAGGTCGGCGACGACGAAGAAGATCGACATGAGGATGGCAGCGATCGCCAGCAGTTCGCCGATGATGACCACATCGTGCATGTCTTTCTCGTGGTAGAGGTAGGCGGGGATGACCATCATCACGCCACCGGCGGCGAGACCGACGAGGAAGGTGAAGTTGGCGATGTAGAGCCCCCAGGAGACGTGGTCGCTCATGCCAGTCGCGACCATGCCATCGCGCACTTGCACTGCCCAGGCGTGGGCGCCAGTGAGCCAGATCGCGGTGAGGAAAATCATCCACGCGTAGTAGAGCCAGCCGCCCTCGGTGGCGAGTTTGACCAGCCCGATGAGGAAGCGCGGGTAGCTGAGGCGCTTGACCTTTTTTTCCGCTGGAAGATCGCTATCGCTTTCGGCTGTGATCGATTTACTCATCGAAGAAGTAGAAAAAGTTGGGTTTAGTGCCGAGATCTTCCTTGAGGACGAAGACTCGCTTGTTCTCCAGCACCCAGCGGATTTCTGAATCCGGGTCTAACAGATTACCAAACACGCGCGAGCCGGTCGGGCAGGCTTCGAGACAGGCGGGCATGCGACCCTCGCGCGTGCGGTGCAGGCAGAAGGTGCATTTTTCCACCACGCCCTGAGGCCGGATGCGGTTGCTGAGATAGGCCTGGTCGGCATTGATCTGCTCGGCGGCGATCTGGGGTTTCGCCCAGTTGAAGCGGCGTGCGTGATACGGGCAGGCGGCTTCGCAGTAGCGGCAGCCGATGCACCAGTTGTAGTCCACGACGACGATGCCGTCGTCCTCCTTCCAAGTCGCTTCGACCGGGCAGACGTTGACGCAGGGTGGGTTGTCGCATTGCTGGCATTGCACCGGCATGTAGTATTTGTCCTTCTGCGGCACTGGGTGATCGTAGTTGGCATCGCCGTGTTCCAGATTGATCGAACCTTTCTGCATCTCGAGCACGCGGATGTAGGAGTTGCTGGTGGCGCGATCGTGGTTGTTTTCCTTGTGACAGGCCTCTGAACACTTGCGGCAACCAACGCAGATGCTGAGGTTTAGCGCGTAGCCAAACTTGACCCCCGGTTGCGGTCGGACGTCGCGGATACTGACCTCGGCGCCGTAGTCTTCTTTGGTTTCCTCCTCGAGTCGAGTCATCACCGCGGCGAGCTGATCAGGTTTCAATTCGGTGTAGTGCTTCTGGAGAAACTCATCGACGGAGAGATCAGCAGACCACTCGACGATCGGTTCCATCGCCTTGGCGAAAGCGGCAGCACCGAGGGTGGCGCCGAGCGCTTTGAAGGCGGTGCGGCGGGACACTCCGCCACCACCGCCGGAGCAGGCGCAGTCGCCACCACAGGGCTCCTTAGGCTGGGGTAGATTAGTGCTTGCTGGATCTGCCATGGGCGGATTTCTGGTCGAGGTCGATTGGCTTGAAGACGGGCATCATCTGCGGGAAAGCGGGGGCATGGGGATCGTGGCAGGTGATGCAGTGGTTGCGTGTCCGCGGACCTTTGGTCAGATCCCAGTAACCGGTCATCCCCCCGTGGGAGCCCCGTTGGTAGTCGCGGTGCTGCGGGCCATGACATTGTGCGCACAATTTCATGGTATCCGGGAATAAGACCGCCTTCCCATCGGCGAGCTTGAGGGTGTCGTAGTCTTTGGCGTTGTGGCAGCTGAGGCAACTCAGCTTGCCGTGGGCGAATGTCATCCCGAGGTGAAATTGCTTGAGGTCGGAGCTGCTGGCGAGATCGAGATTCGGCGTTTTTCCGGAGTGACAGGTTCCGCACGCGACGGTCTCTGGCGTTCCGTCCGGCAATTTTTTTCCAGTCAGCACCCGCGGCTGGGCCGGCTGCTGGATACGCACGGGGTGGATTTCCTCCTCCGGATGATCGACCTCTACCTGAGGCCTGTGCCCCTCGAAATCTCCATCGTCGGAACCGCAGCTGGCAAAAGCTCCGACGAGGACGACCGAAAGAAGGATTGGGATGGTTGGGGACCGGCACCCAAGGAAAATCATTAAATAAAGAATAAACTATCTTTAATTCGTTACCTCGCACTTGGTGCTGAACTTTGCCCAAATTTTGTGTTCCGCGGAAGGTGCCAACGGATCCGATTTCGACCGAGTGCTCTCGAGTTTATGAACGCACTTGTCTGAGTGCGTGACGGATACTAGTGTCCGCCACGAACATCATGAAACTCGCGACGATCTCAGCCTCCTGGCACTCCGACCTATTAGGAATCGCAAGCCAAGCTTGCCACGATCGGCTTGCTGAGAAGGGGATCCAACCCGAGTCGGCAGTGGATGCGTTTGTGGTGCCGGGCAGTCTCGAGATCCCGCTGATGGCGCAGAAGTTGGCCAAGACAGGAAAATACGACGGCATCATCGCCTTCGGGCTGATTGTGGACGGGGGAATCTACCGCCATGACTTCGTCGCGGCTGCGGTGATCGATGGATTCATGAGGGTGCAACTCGATACGGAGGTGCCGATCTTCTCTTGCGTGCTGACGCCGCACCAATTCCACGAGCACGCAGACCACCATGAATTTTTTGCCAAACATCTGGCTGGCAAGGGACGCGAGGTCGCGGATTCAGCGATCGCGATGATTGCACAACTTGCAGCCACGGTATGAACGCGGTCGTCGGTCAACCGGTTGAGCCATTCTCGTTACCGACGGTCGGTGGGGATGACTGGAACCTGTCCGATGCTAGTGGTTGCTGGCGGTTGCTGGTGTTCCACCGACACCTGGGGTGAATCCCGTGTCGGGTTCACTGGCTGCAGTTGCAGGAACACCAGCAGGAACTCGAAAAACTTGGTGTTGAAGTCGCGGTGGTGACGTTTGATTCAGAGGAGGTCGCGAGGCAATACGTGGCGAACAATCACCTGCACTGGCCGTTGCTCCTCGATATCGATCGTGCGATCTATCGGCAGTTTGGGATGGGTAGTGCCGGTTGGTGGACTCTGCTGAAACCGAGCACTTTGTGGAAGTATTTCTTGCTGTGGCGCAAGGGGGCGAAGCCGCAGAAGGTCGGCAGTGACGTGCATCAACTCGGTGGGGATGTGTTGATCGATCCAGATGGCGTGCTGCGCGTCAACCACGTGTCTGAGGAGCCGCATGATCGACCGAGTGTCGAGTCTCTTTTGGCGATGATGCGCGGGGACGCGTAGTCTTTGGACGGCCTCTTCAGGCTGCGTCAGAAACGGCAGTCCCGTCTGCGCATGGCCAGTGCTCTCGACGACACGCCAGTCGCCCTTGGATTCCGTTCGCGCACTGGCCATCAGAAGATGGGATCGCTTCGGCGGACGCAGCCTAAAGTCCTACTCCTACTCCTACTCCTACTCCTGCTCTGAGACTGATTGGTTGCTGCGGCGGGCGATTTCTTTGAAGTAGTTTTTGACTAGATTTCGATACTCCTGTGGCGTGTTGCTCTTCCTCTTTGATGCCAATCCGGACCTCACTTTGCCACGGAGATTTTGCCAGTTTTTTACATCTGGTGGTGGCAACGGTTGCGCTGGTGCTGGAGCAAGGCTCTCGGCGATGGTCTTCGCGATTTTTGCGGCAAGCTCCGGGTTCTTTTCGGCTGCCACCTGAGCCGCCTTGCGAGCGGCTTCGAGCATCACCTGGCTGATCTGTGGCTGGCTCTGCGCCCCGGGGCTGTTCGCCTGTTGGGCGAAATTACCTGCCGCGTTGCTGAGGGAGCTTGAGACATCGGCAAGGTTGCGTTGCGCCTGCAGCGCGGGTTGCTGCGCGGCTGAGGCAATCGATTCTTGTCCACTGGTAATACTAGCGAGTTCGACAGCAGGCGGTGCTGGGTCGGATTGATTCTCCCCCGGTGCCGTGCGACCGCCACTGACTGACATCGTGCGATCGCCCTCGAGGACGGGTGGAGGCGCTTCCATCGTCACCTCGCCCAGGCTGAACGGGTTCTCGCGGACGCCCTCGATGGCGGCCATGTCGGGGTACGGGGTGGCATCGACTTCGCCCGTCTCGACGCCCGCTTGGGTTGGCGCCGGTGGAGCGTTCGGGTTGCCATTCTGATCGTGGGGAAGTTGGTCTGGAGCATGGGCAAAATCGAAGGCACCAACTGCGCTGTCGCCACCGAGCTGGGCGCCTGCTTCACGTGCCGCCTGCGCCGCCTCACGAGCCTTCTGGCAAGCCTCGTGAACCTGTTCGAGCGCGGATGGATCAGCGAGCGATGCGGTCTGATCTCTGAATCTCCCGGTGTTCTGCGCGAGCTCGGCGGCGCGCGTGGCGAGGAAATTTTGACGCTCGGCGAGCGCCTCGTCGAGTTGCTGTCGTGCGAGCGAATCCACCTGCTTGGCGACGCTCTGCTGCCATCCGCTTAGATGGGTGAGTCCGCTGCTCCCCTGGGGCTGTCCAGCTTCTTGCTCGATCGTCTCGAGCCTGCGGGCGTTGGCGGCGCTGGCTTCAGCGGCTTCGCCGAGGCGCTGGTCCCGTAATGCGTCTGCAGCAGCGAGTGCCTGCTGTTGCGATGACTCGAGTTTGGAAGCGAGTGAGGCGGCGTCGGCGGAGCTTGGTTTGATGGTGCCAAGCTGTCGACCGATCTGGCGTTGCTCGGTTTCCAGCTTCTGCAACAAGAGCTGTGCGGTGTTCTTGCGCTGTCCCGGATCGGCGGCCTGGTCTAGCATCTCCGCGAGTTCAGCTTGCTCTTTGGCGAGTTGGGATGCCGCAGCCGAGAGTCGCGAGGCGTTCTGGCGGGCGTCCTGGAGATGGTCGGCGACTGACTTCTCGCTTTCGTCGGCGAGATTTCCCATTGCCTCGGCGAGGGCTTGTTGCTGTTCCCGCAGTCGTTGCTGTTCAGCAGCGTCGCCACTCGCGGCGATGTCTTCGGCGACCTGTTGCTGGCGATTGCCGAGTGCTGACATCTCGGCGACGAGACGGGCGCGCGCGGTGCTCTGTTTCAGTTCACGTAGCGCGACTTGCAGGTCGGCGATACCTTCGTCCAACTGTTCACGGATCGCGTGTGCCCGGTGCACCCGGGTCACCTTTTCGTCGCTCAGCGGAATCTCTTCAGCCGATTGGCGGGCGGGAACCAAATGGTCGTCTGCGGTCGCAATCAGAGCTGGTGAGAGCGATCGGAACAGGCTAGATGGTGCCGTGGCACCGGAGGCGGTGTCGCGCACGATGCTCTCTGCCTCACCGCAAAGCGTCTGGATGTTCGTGAGGTGTTGGAGTGTTTCGGCTGGGATGATGTCAGGTTTAAGCAACTGCCTCGCGATCGGCGCGGAGATCGATCTTGCTTCTTGTAGCTTCTCGATCGCGCTGGCCAGGGCGCTTTGGATCGAATTCCGCTGCTCGTTGACGAACTGTTCGGCAAGAGAGGTG
>JBLHKE010000520.1:0-5734 GCA_047619485.1 Verrucomicrobiales bacterium
AGTTCGACCTGCCTGAGAAGTTGCAGTTCAACCGGGACATCAGGACGATCTTCTCGAAAACCTGTTTCGCCTGCCACGGCCCCGATGCCAATACCCGAGAGGCTGAGCTGCGACTGGATCGACGTGAGGAGGCGATCGCCACGCGGGATGGCGTGCGCCCGATCGTCCCAGGGAGTGCTGCGGACAGCCTCGCGTATCAGTTGATCACTGCGGGAGATCCCGACGACCAGATGCCGCCTGCGGATTTCCATACTCAACTGTCGCCACGCGAGAAGGCGATGATCAGAAAATGGATCGACCAAGGGGCTGAATACGAAAAGCACTGGGCGTTCATCCCGCCGGTGAAGGAGCAGGCACCCAAGGTCGAACACGAGGGCGCAGTGCGCAATCCGATCGATCGCTTCGTGATCTCGAAACTCGAGGCGGAGGGGTTCGCGCCGGCGGCGGAGACCGATCGCCCATCGATAATCCGTCGCGTGACGCTCGACCTGACCGGCCTGCCGCCAACGCTTGACGAGATCGACGCGTTCGTCGGCGATGCGTCAGACGATGCTTACGAAAAAGTAATCGACCGGCTGCTCGCATCGCCGCGCTTCGGTGAGCACCGGGCGCGCCACTGGCTCGATGTCGCCCGCTACGCAGACACCAGCGGCTACCAGTATGACAAGATCCGCCACCAGTGGGTTTGGCGCGACTGGGTGATCAACGCCTTCAATACGAACATGCCGTTCGACCAGTTCACGATCGAGCAGAACGCGGGCGATCTCCTGCCTGACACCACCGACCAGACCCGCCTGGCCACTGGCTTCCACCGCAACCACCCGATCACCATCGAGGGCGGTGTGATCGACGAGGAATACCGCACCGAGTATGTGATGGACCGCGTGGTGACCACAACGACTGCTTGGTTAGGGCTCACTTTCACATGCGCGCGCTGTCATGATCACAAATACGACCCGATCGGGCAGGATGATTTCTATTCGTTCTACGCATTTTTCAACAGCGTGCCGGAGCGTGGGCTCAACGGGTTTGCCCCGAAGGCGAAGATCGCCTCGCCGCTGGCACAGGAAGCGGCGACCGGACTCGATGCAAAAATGGCGGAGGCACAGCGTCGATTTGATCAGGCGCTGACAAAGGTGAGCGGCTCGCTCGATGGCTGGGAATCGACCTTGCGGAAAAGTGTCACCGCCGAATCGAACGCGGTGAAGTTCGATACCCTCACCGCTGGTGGCGGGACGAAACTGGTGCAGCTGGCAGATGGCAGCGTGCTCGCGAGCGGACCGAATCCCGCGACGCAGACCTACCAGGTCGATTTCACGTTAGGGGAGCTAGCGACACGCGCGATCCGGCTGGAGGCACTCACCCACGAGTCCCATATCAACCAATCGACGGGACGGGGTAACAACGGGAACTTTGTCCTAAGCGAGGTCGAGTTCTACACGGCAGCGCGGGGCGCGCCGGATAGCGATTTGAAACCTGTGCCGATCATTGCGGCGGAGGCAAGCTACCAACAGAGCGGATATCCGATCACCGCTGCGATCGATGCGACGGCGGGCAGGAACGGATGGGCGGTCGATGGCAACACCCGTTTCGCAGACTCCACAGCGGTGTTCACCCTTGGCACTCCGATCGCAGCAGGTTCACGGGTGCGCGTGCGCCTTGTCCACACATGGGGAGGGGCTCACACCATCGGCCGCTTCAAACTTTCGATTCCTGTGGATGGTCAGGCTCCCGTTCCCGGAGAGATTCAAAAAACACTCGCGTTGACCCGTTTGGATCGCAGTGCCGCGCAACAGAAGACGCTCGAAATTTACCTCGCCGAGCGCTACGGCGCCGCAGGATTCGCCGAGGTATCATCAGAGTTGCGAGCGCTCGCGACGAAGCTCGCAGCAACGAAAGTGGATGTTCCCGAGACGATGATCCTGGCGTCGATGCCCAAGCCGCGCACGACCCATGTGCTAATGCGCGGCGAGTATGATAAAGCGATCGAGGAGCGAGTCGTCGAGCCAGATGTGCCTAAGGCCTTGGGTGGCCTGCCCGCCGGCCTCCCCCGCAACCGGCTCGGACTCGCCAAATGGTTGGTGTCCGCAGACAACCCGCTCACAGCTCGGGTGACGGTGAACCGCTTCTGGGCACAGCTGTTTGGCACCGGGATTGTCAAGACGGTCGAAGACTTCGGATCGCAGGGCGAGTACCCTACCCACCCGGAATTGCTCGATTGGCTGGCGCTCGGATTCGTCGAGTCGGGCTGGGATGTGAAACAGCTATTCAAGGCGATCGTCACCAGTGGGACATATCGTCAAAGCTCCCAGCTGACGCCCGAGTCGCATGCGATCGATCCCGACAACCGCCTGCTGGCTCGCGGGCCGCGCTTCCGTCTCGATGCGGAGAGCATCCGCGACTCCGCGCTCGCCGTGGGTGGGCTGCTCGATGGGGCGGTCGGCGGACCTAGCGTGTATCCGTATCACCCGGAAGGCCTCTGGCTTGAGATCAACAACCGGCCAGGTTACTCGCGTGCGTATCCGCAGATGACGGCACCTTCACACCTCTACCGTCGCAGCATGTACACGTTCTGGAAGCGCACCGTGCCGCCCCCGAGCATGGCGACCTTCGACGCGCCGGAGCGCGAGTACTGCGTGGCGCAGCGATCGCGGACGAACACGCCGTTGCAAGCGTTTGTGATGCTCCATGATCCGCAGTTTGTAGAGGCCGCGCGCAAACTGGCGGAGCGTATGCTGCACGAGGCCGGACCTGATCCAGCGCAACGCCTCGCCCACGGGTTCACGCTGTGCATGGCGCGCCAACCGACCGCGCGGGAGTTGCAATTGCTGCGCCGGGCGTTGGACGAACGCATGGTTCAATTCAAAGCCGACCCGGCCGCAGCCGCCCCCCTGCTGAAAGTGGGGCAGTCACCGCATGATGCCAAGATCGACCCCGCTGAGCTGGCGGCGTATGCGACCGTGGCACGAATCATCATGAACCTTAGCGAGTTCATCACCAAAGGCTAACCACACAGCGAACCCATGGATCCTATCAATCAGTATCGGCTGGACGTCACGCGTCGCCACTTCCTCAGCAACACGGGCCGCATCGGGCTCGGGTCGGCAGCACTGATGTCCTTGCTCAACCCGGCGACCTCCATCGCGCGTGGCGAAGCGGGTTCGCTGGCGATGGGTAACGGACCGGGTTACGCCCCAGGGAATCCCGGATTCACCCACTTCCCGGCCAAGGCGAAACGGGTGATCTACCTCTGCCAATCTGGGGCACCGAGCCAGATGGACACCCTCGACTACAAACCATCGCTGGAGAAACTCGACGGCACCGAACTCCCCGGCTCGATCCGCAAGGGGCAGCGGTTGACCGGGATGACATCGGGTCAAAAATCGTTCACGGTAGCGAAAAATTTCGTGCCGTTCCGCCAGTATGGTGAGAGCGGGCAATGGATCAGCGATCTCCTGCCGCACCATGGCAAGATCGCTGACGACATCTGCATCATCAACTCGATGTACACCGAGGCGATCAACCATGACCCAGCGATCACCTTTTTCCAAACTGGCCACCAACAGCCCGGGCGACCGT
This sequence comes from Verrucomicrobiales bacterium, assembly GCA_047619485.1. Classification (GTDB taxonomy): domain Bacteria; phylum Verrucomicrobiota; class Verrucomicrobiia; order Verrucomicrobiales; family DEV007; genus JBLHKE01. The sequence goes on from JBLHKE010000520.1 coordinate 3,580, forward strand.
CGCTAGGCGCTTGGGCGAGCTACGGCCTCGGCTCGGAGACGTCCAACTTCCCCGCCTACGTTGTTTTGTTAGACAAGAACACGGACTCGCAGGCGCAACCGATCTACTCGCGGCTCTGGGGTTCGGGCTTCCTGCCCAGCAACCACCAGGGAGTGAAGCTGCGCTCATCAGGGGATCCTGTCCTTTATCTGAATGACCCCTCAGGCGCGAGCATGGCGGAGAAGCGGCGGCTGCTTGATGATATCTCCGGGCTGAACGCGGAGCGCTTTGGTGCGGTGGGCGACCCGGAGATCAACACGCGGATCGCGGCGTATGAGATGACTTACAGGATGCAGATGTCAGTCCCTGATCTGACCGACACTTCCGACGAGCCGGAATCGACGTTTGATCTCTACGGCCCCGATGCCAAGATCCCGGGCTCGCATGCTGCGAACTGCCTGTTGGCGCGGCGTCTCGCCGAGCGCGGCGTCCGCTTCATCCAGCTCTACCACCGCGGCTGGGACCACCATTCCAATCTCCCGGGCCGACACCCGCTGATCGCCAAGGAGGTGGATCAGGGTTCGGCCGCGCTTGTCCAGGATCTCAAGCAGCGCGGCCTGCTCGATGACACCCTCATCGTCTGGGGTGGCGAGTTCGGCAGGAGCGTCTACAAGCAGGGAGCTGGAGCCAAATTCGGCCGAGACCACCACCCGCGCTGTTTCTCGATCTACCTTGCCGGCGCCGGGATCCGTGGAGGATTGCGCTACGGTCAGACGGACGATTTCTGTTACAACGTCGCGGACGGGGGCGTTCACGTCCACGATTTGAACGCGACGATCATGCATCAGCTGGGCTTCGACCACGAGCGATTGACCTATTTTTTCCAAGGTCGGAACTACCGCCTGACCGACGTGCATGGCAAAGTCGTACGCGGGGTGCTAGCTTAGGGCTTGTCAGTAAATAACTCCTACAATCTGCTGGTTATTTTGGCCATCACCCGCGTTAGCTTCCAACTCAAATAGCCCGCTATCATCGCTGAAATCTGCCTTGGTGCTGGCTAAAATTCCTGCGCATCTTTGTATGACTTATTTCCTGACAACCCCTTAGCGCTTCCACATTAACATTGCAATTGGCGTCTCAGCCCCCGATCTTAGCGGCATGATTCGTGCGTTTCCCAAGGTCGTTTTCACCACACTCATCGGGCTGCTTGGCATTTGCTTTTTGACCGCGTGTGACCAGGCAGCGAAACCCCAGTCTAAACCAGGCTCAGCGGACTCCAAGTCACTGCCGGAACAACTGATTGGCTACTGGGCGCCGGACGCGGAAACGATGTTGGAAACCGCCGTCGCGAAGATGACCGACGGTCAGAATACCGAGGAGGACATTGCTTCCACCAAAGCTCAGATCGACGGCATGGCGGGAGAGATGGTCATCCACTTCGATGGAGCAAATTCGACCATCTACGGGATGGGGAAACCTGAGACCGCCAGCTATGAAGTCGTGAGCGTCGACGAAGAAACCAAGTCCGTCGTCACCAAGCTCACCGGACCCGACGGCGAAGAGGAAGAAGGCACCGCCATTCTCGATGGTGACAAGATGTCGTTGATCAACGGCGGTATCACCCTCCCAGTCGTGAGGATTTCGGAGAAGCTGTTCAAACAACGTTTCCCCGAGTAGCCACCACGCAGCCGACCTAGCCGATCGGATTTGAATGTCGCTCGCTACATGCCGGGGAATCCCCCACCCTCGCCGCCCAGTTGCTGCATCATCTTCTTCATCTTGCCCTTGCTCTTCATCATCTTGCGCATCATGCCAAATTGCTTGAGGAACTGATTCACCTTGATGATGGTGTTGCCGCTACCGTGAGCTAGGCGCTTGCGGCGTTTGCCGTTGATCAATTCCGGGCGCTCGCGCTCCTCTGGGGTCATCGATAGCACGATCGCCTCGACCCGCTTCATCGCTTTCGGGTCAACGTTCAGCCCCTTCAGCTTCCCCGCCCCAGGCAGCATACCGATCAAGTCGGTCATCGACCCCATCTTGTTCATCATTTTCATCTGCTGGAGAAAATCATTGAAGTCGAACTGCGACTTGCGCATGCGCTGCTCCATGCGCGTGATCTCTTCCTCATCGATCACTTCGGCCGCCTTCTCGACCAAGCTGACAACGTCGCCCATGC
>JBLHKE010000521.1:0-5721 GCA_047619485.1 Verrucomicrobiales bacterium
CGCCGTCTTCGGTGCTTCATCGGTGCCGGTCGTCGGTGACATCGTCAACCTTGCCGGAGAGACCGCCCTCGTCCCAGGCACCACCATCGTGAGCTTGCCATCTGGTGCCACTGTCAAACTAGAATCTAACGGCACACTCACCTACGATCCGAACGGCGCATTCGACCACATCTCAAGTGGGGTAGAAGTAACCGACAGCTTCACCTACATGCTTGGCGGAGGCAATCCGGCGACATCGACGGTCACCGCACGGATCTTTGGTAGCAATAACGACCCGCCAATCACCATCGCCGCCGACCAAAGCAACGTCACCGAAGGCGCCCCAGCCGGGTTCACGCTCACCGCGGCCTCGGCTGTAACGAGTAATGTCACCGTCAACCTCACCTATACCGGCACAGCGAGCGACGGCATCGACTACACCTCTCAAGCGAGCATCGATATCACCAGCGGAAATACCACCGCCGATCTAGACCTCGCCACTATCATCGACTCCTTGTTCGAAAATAGTTCCGAGACGATTACCGTCATCATCGACAACGTCACTGGCCCCGGCAGCCTCGGTACATCAACCAGTGCAGCGACGATCCTCGACGATGGCGACGCCGCACCGGAATTCACTATCACCGGCGGCGGCAGCGTCACCGAAGGCAGCGCCGCTAGTTTCATCGTAAGCTCAAGTGTCGCTGCGAACGCGCCGATCACAGTCGACATCGCCTACACCGGCACAGCAACGTCCTCCGACTTCAGCCCGGTTACTCAAGTCACCATGCTACCCAACGCAACAGCAGCCACCATTAGCCTGCTCGCCTTCGATGATGGTATCGTCGACGCTGGAGAGACGATCATCGCGACGGCCAGCAACCCATCTCTCGGTGGTATCGGCACACCTGACAACGCCACAGCAACTATCAGTGACGGCTCAGGCATGGCCGTATTTTTCGCCAACTTCGAGGGTGTCGACCCTGCTGACACCCCTGGCGGCACGCTATTGGATACCGACGCGCCAAGCGCTGCCAATCTCGGCACCGGAATCGGCCACTGGGCAAACGTGCTTACCGCCTCCACCGGTGGCGCCGCGCCGGGCCTAATCCTTGAGGTCGATGATGTCCGCGGCGATGGCCTCGACACCATGCTGCGTCTCGACCGACCAGGCACCGACGCCGCTGGCGAGTTGTGCGCCGTCTTCGATGGTGCCATCGACATTTCCGCTGGAAATTCCGGCACGATCTCATTCGATATCGGCCAGCTACGCACGCTGACTACAGACAAGAACACCACGGTGCTCGGCCTGGACGCCGCCGGGAACAAATCGTTCGAACTCCTGATCAACGGCGACAATGCCAACCCATCAGGCCGGAGTCTCTACCACGTCGACCCAGTTGGCACGTTGACTCAGATCAGCCCGTTTGGCTCCCTCATCAATACCCAGGACGTCGCCGGCACAGGTGGCAATGCGGAGTCCGCACAAACCAATATCAGAATCGGCCTCAGCGCGACCGGCTATACGGTCGCGCTCGACTATCCGACCATCGTCGGCGGCATCGCGGCACCCGCTATGGATGGAGTGCCAGACATTGTAACCGGCGAGCTCGCTTACGCTGGTGGTGCGACTCTGGTGACCAAGCTCGTATTTCAGATGTCTGGCGACCCGGACGTCAACGTCTCAGGCGGCCTGCTGTTCGACAACTTTAGCGCTGCTGGAACTCGACTCACCACCCAAGAAGCATGGCGCCGGGTCTACTACGGCTCAACAGCCGATGCCGGCTCCAGTGCCGATTCAGCCATTGCTAACAACGGTCTCACCAACCTCCAGAGCTTCGCCCTTGGACTCGACCCGAGTGCTCCTGCTGGACTCCTCGACGTCGACGCCACCGCAGGCACCATAACCACGCTCGGACCTCCGAACATCTGGGTAGACCCTGCCACTGGCCAGATCTACCTCCGCCACACTCGCCGTGCGGACTTCGCGTCGATCCCGCTGACTGTCACCCCAGAGTTTAGCCGCAATCCAGGTCTACCATTCGAAGCAAGCGCCGTGGCTCCAGCGGTGATCGCCAATGGGCTCAGTGGCGGTGTTGCCATCGAAGCCCTCCAAACCGAGTTCCCACTCTCACTGCCAATCAGTGGAGGAAAAGGCCGCTACGGACGAGTCGAGGTGACCATGCCATAACCCGATACGAACTAAGACCCTCACCATCCATGTATCAGAAGAACACGATTCCCAACATCTCGATCGCAGTCGGGATGATGGCACTTCACGCCTCCTCAGCCAGCGCTGCCATCATCTACTTACCCGGCCAAGAAATCCCGATCCCCACCACCTTTGAGGGGGTTTCGGTTAATCTTGAAACCGGGGCAGTGACCAACGCTCTAGCTGGTGCACCGGGTGCGGATGTGAACTTCGTACTAGGAGGTCGCGGCATCACCAACGATGCCGACGAGACAGCGTCGGCACCGACCTTCCAACCGGTTCGCTCTGGCACCGGCAACACAGATCCGATAGTCGAACTCACATTCGGCACCGTCGTTGGTCCCACCTCCGTTACCGGAAACGATTTCGGCGGTTCATCGACGCACTTCGCCACCTTTACCTCGGGCACACAGGGCTACATCGGCTTCGAAGTTGTGCTAGCTGACACCACCGTGTCCTACGGATGGCTTTTGACGACCCTGCAAGATGACAACACCCCAGGCGTGATCCACTCGTGGGCATACGAGAACAGTGGCGCCGCGATTACCGTCGGTGCCATCCCTGAGCCAAGCCACTCGCTGTTGAGCATTTTCGGCCTCGCAGCTCTGGCTCTACGCCGCAGGCGCTAGCTGCTACCGCTCGGTTATTTCCGACTTGTCCCGGACACCATCGTCGCTGGCATCGCGCCGCTCGAAGCTCTTCTCAATTGTACCACGTAGTGACCAGAAGCTCCGCCGAACCCTCATGGAGAAGATGGCAGGAGCCGGATCCTTCTCACTGATGACCAGTCGCGTGTCCTGGCAGCAAAAGGCAAGGCGATCGGCCGGAAGGCGCTGATGGAGCTGATGGAGCTGATGGAGCTGACCACCATCGTCACGCCCGACACGATCCTGCGCTGGCACTAGCGGCTCATCGCCGAGAAATGGGACTCCATCGCGGCCACTGACTTCACCACCGTCGAGCTCTAGACTAGGGATGGCGCTATCACGTTCGACATCCTCGTCGCCATGCGACTGAAAACCAGGCGAGTCGAAAGCGCGGGCGTGACCGCGAACCCGGACGGGGACTAGACGGAACAGGGCGAGATCCTCGCCGCAGCAGGTCTGCGGGTCGCTTCGGTGCACCTAGATAGCGCATCCGGCGCTTGACACGCTCCCCGAAAAATTGCTATAAGGGAGTCTAATTCTTTATTTCCCTCCCACATCCTCACCTTAGAACTCCTCACCTTAAACCTCCTCACCCTTCCTCCCCCCGTCTAGGTCATGACCACACTACGTCCTTTAATCCTCCTTCTTGCCCTCATCCCAGCCCTCGGTTTCGCCCAGCTCCAGGATCAATATTCCATCGGCATCAACTTCGAAGGTGGCCAGGCCAACCCCGCTCTCTCAGGACCCGGCACCGCCAAGGTCGTCTGCCCAGCCGGAATTTTCGAGGCCCCCAATTGGAATAACTTTCCCGACTGGTCTGGTACCGATGAAGCCCTCATCAGCAATTTTGGATCAGCACTAACCGCGACGGCTTCCTTTGCGGTGCAGAACAACTGGGCCGCGACTAACACCGCCCCCGGAGACGGTGGAAACGGCGATCTGATGTCCGGCCAGCTCGACAATCTCCAAGGCGCCGACGCTGGCGGCACTCCCAATTTCATCACCGTCGCCGGCCTAGGGATTGAGTTCACAGACGGCGGATACGACATCTACATCTACCAGAACGCCGACAGTGGTACTGAATCCGCAGGATTTGTTATCGATGGCGTGACCCGTTACCTCTTCCAGGCCGGCGGCGCGGGAACCAACTATCCCCTCACGGATGTCGGAAACATCAATGGTTTCGTAACTAGCACCGCGACCGATCCGTTCGCGGCCACCAGTTCCAATGTCGTCGTGTTCGAGAACATGACCACCGCTGAGTTCACCATCACTGGTGCTCCTGGAGCCGCCGGCGGCGCCCGACCGCGCCCCAACGGCATCCAGATCGTCAGCCGGGGCGGCATTACCGACGCGGACTCGGACGGCTTGGAGGCCGTATTCGAGAGCAACAACGGTTTGGACGATGCGGACGACGGCTCCACAGACGTCGACAACGGTCCGGCCGGCGATCCAGACTTGGACACCCTCAGCAACCTCGATGAGCAGAACGCCGGAACTCATCCCAACATGAAAGACACCGACATGGACGGGCTCGACGACAATGTCGAGAATAAGACCGGCATCTTCGTGGATGGAACCATGACCGGCAGCAATCCGACCATCGCGGATAGCGATGGCGATGGCCTCCTCGATGGGGCAGAAGTCAATGGCGACCCGTTCGACAGCGATCCCAACAATCCCGACACCGACGGGGACACCCTAGGCGATGCCAGCGAACTTGACGCCAATCCTTTCGTCACCGATCCAGCGAACGACGACACCGATGGAGACAGCTTCTCCGATGCCACGGAGCTCGCGCTTGGCACCGACCCCACCGACCAGACCTCATTTCCGGTGGCGGGGACCGGTTCGAGCATTGCGATCAACTTCAACAGCAACCGGGAAACGGCTGCCGCGCTACTCACCGAGGAAATTGCCGGCTTCCCGCTCGTCGCGCAGGGGAACTGGAACAGCTCCGACGGCGGAGCCGATGACGTCGCTGGCGCCAACGGAACTGAGCTGAACATTATCACCCCGGAAGCCGGTGTGCTGGTGGACAGCGAGGGCGGCAACGTCTCAACCAAGGTCACATGGACCTCGAACGGAACTTGGAACACGAACAATGGAATCGGCAGCCCAGATGCGAAGGTCATGAACGGCTACATCGATGCGATCGGCGCCGGAGGCTTCACGACGATCGATTTCACCGACATCCCCTATCCCAAATACGACGTCTACGTCTACTTCGGCAGCGATGGCAACGGCCGCACCGGAGCGATCGAGAGCACCACGGCGGGAGTCACTTACTCTTACTCAACCTTCTCCAACGATCCGAACGGCGGCGGCGGATTCGATCCAGCCAATGACTACATCTTGACCACCGACACCGCTGTCGGTAACCCGAACGCGAACTACTGCGTGTTCACCGAGCAGACGACCGCGGATTTCTCCCTGCACATCAACCGGGGGTCGAACAACTCCGGCATCCACGGCATACAGATCGTCGGAACCGAGCCGCAGATCCCACTGAAGATCACCTCGATCGTGTACGACGAGGATACCAACATGGTCACCCTGGAGTGGAACTCGATTCCAGATACCACCTATGCGATTGACGTGAGCAATGATATCAAATCGTGGCCGGGTGATGTCGAGGACAGTATCAAGGCAACGGAGGACACCCACACAGAAACCTTTCTCGGCCCCACCGATGGTTCGACGCGGATCTTTTACCGAGTCCGCGTTGTAACTGAATAGTCCTTATCTGAGATTTCATCGATCCGGCTGGAGATTTCCACGGGAACGCCCCCGATCGGGCTCTCGCCCACGATTGCGCAACATCGTAATCTCACATATATTGGACTCCACCCCACCATCGGCGACGATGCCAAAAGGCTTGAG
>JBLHKE010000522.1:0-5719 GCA_047619485.1 Verrucomicrobiales bacterium
GCCTTACACGGAAGTCTACATCCGCTCGATCAACCCGATCCCTGAGCGGAGCACCATCGCTGCGCTCCTGCTAGGTGAGATGTCCCTGCTGCTACGCCGCCAACGCCCGATTAGACCGAGCATTCTCCGCCGGTTGGGCGGAGCGCGGTGATCTTGCGAACGTGTCCCCCGGGAACGCAACTCGGCTTTATCGACCCTCACCATGCCGAACAACCCGCTTGACGGGGTCTAAGGTTTTGGAGACGGTTAGATTGACCAGTCTTTGCATTGGTTCAGGAAACCTGCCTGCGACGCCATCAAATCACCACGCCAGTTCCTCACCTCTTGCGCAGTCATTGTCTGGCTTGCGGGCAGCCATGCACTTGGCGCTGACATCACTCCGGCGCAGCGGAAGTTCTTCGAAACCAAGATCCGGCCGGTGCTGGCGAAAGAATGCTACGAGTGCCACGCTTCAAACGCGAAAAAGATCGGCGGCAAACTGCTGCTCGATACGACCGCTGGATTGAAAAAAGGCGGCGAATCCGGATCGCCGATGGTGCCCGGGAAACCCGGAGATAGCTTGATCGTTCACGCGCTGAAGTGGCAGGACGATCTCGAGATGCCGCCAGAACATCCGCTCCCAGAATCGGTGGTCGCAGATTTCGTGCGCTGGATCGAGATGGGGGCAGCGGTGCCTCCCGAGGCGAAGCCAAAAAAAAAGGCTTCCCCCGGATCGCAGCCAGCCCAGGTCTACAAACCGGGCGATCTGTGGTCGTTCCAACCAATCAAAAACCCTGCTCCCCCAAAGGTGGAGGGCGAAATGTGGTCACGCACTGCCATCGACCGGTTCGCATTCGAAAAGATGTCGGAGCATGGATTGAAGCCAGCCGCTGACGCAGCGCCGCGCGTCCTGATTCGCCGTCTCTATGTTGATCTGATTGGCCTGCCGCCGTCGTTTGAGGAAACCCAAACCTTCGAGGCAACATTCGAATCGGACGCGCCTCTCGCGATCCAAAAACTGGTCGACGAACTGCTCGCCTCGCCGCATTTTGGTGAACGCTGGGGCAGGCACTGGCTCGATGTCGCACGCTACGCAGAGTCGAACGGTAACGACGGACTCAGCCGCAACGCCTCGTTCCCGAACGCGTGGCGCTACCGCGACTACGTCATCGATGCCTTCAACCGCGACACGCACTACGACCAGTTCCTCACCGAGCAGATCGCCGGAGATCTGCTGGAGGCCAACTCGGATTCGGATCGAGATCGGTTTCTCGTCGCGACCGGATTTCTTGCGCTTGGCGCCAAGCCGGCGAAGGCGATGAACAACAATTTCGCGATGGATGTGATAGCGGATCAGATCGATGTGATCGGCCGCGGCGTCCTCGGATTGAGCGTTGCTTGCGCGCGCTGTCATGACCACAAATTCGATCCTATTCCCACGCGTGATTACTACGCGATGGCGGGATTTTTCACCAGTTCGGAAACCCTCTGGGGTATTGCAGCGAACGAAAAACTCACCGCCCCGCCGACGCAGCTCCACGTTTTGACAACACCAGCCAAGGTGCCAGCTTCGCCCGAGGCGCTCAAGTTGATGGAGGAAACTGAGGCGCTAGAAATGCGCAACTACCCGCGCCCGAAAAAGGAATTTATCTACGCGCCCGGAACACCCGTCGCGATGGGCGTGCGCGATCGGAAGGCACCTGCCAATTGCAAGATCAACCTCAAAGGTGACGCGAAGAAGCTAGGCAAGGCGGTGCCGCGCGGATTCCTCAGCGCCTATGAGAACCAGGCGCTGTGCGACATTTCGATTCCGCAAGAGCAGAGCGGTCGCCGACAGCTCGCCGAGTGGTTGGTCCACCCACAACATCCACAGACTGCCCGCGTGATGGTGAACCGGATCTGGGCGCAGCTGTTTGGGAAGGGATTGGTTGCGACGCCAGACGATTTCGGTGTCTACGGCGAGAAGCCGACCCACCCCGAACTGCTCGACCATCTCGCGACGAGTTTTGTCGCCGAGCACCACTGGTCGGTCAAAGCGATGATCCGTTCGATCGTGCTGTCGCGCAGCTACCAGCTCGAAAGCCGCGCCGCGGCCGGAGCGATCAAATCGGATCCCGACAACCGGTGGCTCGCGCGCCATCTGCGGCGGCGAATGGATGCAGAAACGCTGCGCGATAGCATCTTGAAAGCCTCGGGCGACCTGAACCCAGAACCCGCGAATGGCTCGCCGATCCGACATCTCGAACTGCTCGTCAACCGTGCGCCGAACCTCCACAAGCCGAGCAATCATCGCAGCGTCTACCTCTGCATGCTGAGGAACTCGCCGCCGGAAGAGCTGGTAGCTTTCGATCTCCCTGATTCCCTCAAGGTGGCCGGCAAGCGCAACGAGACGATGCTCCCAACCCAATCGCTATTTTTGCTCAACAGCGATTTCGTCACCGCGCAGGCACAGACCTTTGCGAACTCGCTCGATGCCAAAAGCGAGACCGAAGCCCGAATCCAGTCTGTTTGGAAACGGACGCTCAACCGTGTGCCGACACCCACCGAACTCTCCGATGCCCGCTTCCTCGTAGACACGATGCAACCCCGCTCGCAAGCCTGGCCGGCACTCTGCCAGGCACTGCTCGCCACCAACGAATTCCGCTATGTCGACTAACCTACTTTTCTCCCGCCGACGCATGCTCAACACCGCATCGTGCGGATTCGGTTCGCTCGCGCTGAGTAGCCTGATCGGCCGATCGGCAGAATTTCCCGGGCTCTCGGCGAAGTCGCCACCGATTCGCGCGCGGGCGAAACGGGTCATCTTCCTCTGCATGAGCGGCGGCCCCGCGCAGATGGACACGTTCGATCACAAACCGCAAACCGGTAACAAACCACATCCCGGTTCCGCCTACAAATTCGCTCAGCATGGCGAGAGCGGATTGGAGATTTCCGAGCTCATGCCGGAAACGGCGAAGCATGCCGACAAACTCTGTGTGCTCAACGGGATGCATTGCGATACTGGCATCCACGCCCAGTCGTTCCTGCAACTGCACACCGGAGATCGCCTGCGCGAGCGCCCTAGCCTCGGTGCCTGGATCGGCTACGGCTTGGGCACGGCGAACCAGAACCTGCCTGGCTTCATCAGCTTGAACTCGTCGCGACCAAACTGCCACGGCTCGTCATTTTTGCCTGCCGTTTTTCAAGGGACGCCGATTGGAATCAACGGTGAGGACATGGGACGGGCGACGATTCCCAACGTCACCGGAGATCACCTGCCGTCGACCTCGAAGCGGCAGCAGCTAGATTTTATCCAAAGGCTCAATCGTGATCACCGCCAGCGCAGCGGCGACGATTCCAAGCTCGAGGCGGTGATCCAGTCGATGGAACTGGGCTTCCGCATGCAAACGACTGCGCCGAGTCTGATGGATCTTTCCACCGAACCGCAATCCGTCCTCGAGCGCTACCACGTTGGCCGCAAATACGCCGTCGGGACTTGTCGCGAGAGCGATTTCGGTCGCCAGTGCCTACTCGCGCGCCGCTTCTGTGAGGCGGGGGTGCGCTTTGTCGAAGTGAACCACGGCAGCTGGGATCAGCACAAAAACCACCGCCGCGATCTCGAGGCCAACTGCCTTGCCACCGATGCCCCGATCGCTGCGCTGCTGCAAGATTTGGAAGAGCGCGGGATGCTCGAAGACACCCTGGTCGTCTGGGGCGGTGAGTTCGGACGACCCGGCCTGACGCCTGACGGAAAAGACGAAACGGGACACAACCCGAACGGCTTCACCTTCTGGATGGCAGGTGGCGGGGTCAAACCCGGCTTCACCTACGGCGCGACAGACGAGACCGGTGCCCGCGCGGTCGAGGGCAAGATGCACTTCCGCGATCTCCATGCGACGATGATGCATCTGTTAGGGCTAAGCCCGAACGAATTGACCTTCCATCACGCCGGCAGGGATCATCGCCTCACGGGACCCGAGGGCGGCCGCGTGGTGCAGGAAATTTTCGCGTAAGCTCGACGTAACCGCGCGCGTCTCGCACAAGATCCAGGCCGCGCAGCGATGGCGATTTCCTGATCCGGGAGCGCGGCGTGCCGATCTCTAGCTGCCATGCCGGGAACCTGAGCGTCCTGCCCGCATCAGGACAGAATGATACACACTGACTCACATCAAGTTTTGTGAAACTTGGATTCCTAGGTGATGCCCTTGAACAAGGAGCTCCGGGCGTCTCGCCGCGAATTTTTTAGTGACAAGCCGAGACGCCCCAGATCCCTTGGTCTCAACACCTCCGGGCGATGATCACAAATCGTAGTGCGTGCCAGTGTAGTTGATCGAGCCGATTGCGAACCTCTCTAGCGGACGAACGTCAGGATGCAGGAGCTGGCAACAGCCTATCATTTCATCAGTCAGAAACGCACCTTACGTGATTTCACCACCCCACCGCGGCTACCGAGCGAATAAAAAGCCGGACTTGAACGAATCTTTGATTAGACTAGCACCATGAAGCGCAGGCAATTCATCCACACGACGACACTCACCTTCGGGGCTGGCCTATCCGTTCCATTGATTTCTCAGGGTGTGGGAGCAAAAAACGAGACGGTAGAGCCCGCCAATTCGCTGGTCAGATTGGGGCTTTTGACCGACGTGCACTATGCCGATAAACCTCCTGGCGGCTCGCGCCATTACCGCGAGAGCCTTGGCAAAGTGAAGGAAGCTGCTGCGCTCTTCAAACAGGAGCAGCCCACAGCGATCGTCTGCCTCGGAGATATCGTCGATGCAGCCCCGACAGTGGAGATAGAGGCAGCCTACTTGAAAACGATCACCGCAGCGATGGATGAATCAGGGATTCCGAGACACCACGTGTTGGGAAACCACTGCGTCTCCACCCTGACCAAAGCAGAATTCTTCGAGCACGGAAAGACCACTACGAAGGCTGGCCATTTTTCCTTCGACCTTGGCGACGTTCATTTCGTCATTCTCGACGCCTGTTACAACAGCAAAATGGAGCCGTATGGACGGAATAATTTCGCCTGGACGGACACCAACATTCCTCCTTCCCAGCAGGCCTGGCTCACGGAGGATCTGGACAAGACGGATAAGAAGACCGTGGTCTTTGCCCACCAGCGCCTCGACCTGAAACCCGAGGTCAACTACGCGGTCAAACAGTGCGTCGCGATCCGCTCCATCCTCGAAAAATCAAAAAAGATCCTCGCCGTGTTCCAAGGACACAGTCACAAAAATGAGCTGAAAACGATCAACGGCATCCCTTACTGCACACTCGCCGCGGTAGTTGAGGGGAGCGGGGTCGAGAACAATTCCTATTCGCTGCTCGATGTGATGAACGATGGCAAGCTGGTGCTGAAAGGATACCGGAAGCAGGAAGACAGAGCACTGGGCTAGAGTGATCCCTAGCAATGGGCTTCGTGTTGGTATTATCTGCGCTGGGCGATAGCATGCTCCCTCCACCTCATGCCTGCCCCCACCTCGCTCCCCATTTGGAAGATCCACGCCGACATCTTGCGCACGCTGCAAGCTGGCAATCGCCTAGTGCTCGTCGCCCCTACCGGCTCGGGCAAGACCACGCAGGTGCCACAGATGCTGCTCGATGCCGGCATCGCGGGCGACAAGATGATCGTGGTGTTGCAACCCCGCCGCGTCGCCGCCCGCACCGTTGCCACCCGCGTCGCTTGGGAGCGCGAGGGCAAGCTCGGCGCTGAGGTCGGCTATCAGATCCGCTTCGACGATCGCACCAGCCGCGACAC
>JBLHKE010000523.1:0-5701 GCA_047619485.1 Verrucomicrobiales bacterium
ACTTATGGTGCAAGGGCTGCTCCAGTTTTCACTGGCTAGCCGGGCGGCAATCAGAGTCCATATCACAAGGTTTTGGCTGCCTAGAATATCGTAGGTGATCTCGGCAGTGGCGTCGGGGTTGCGGGTGAACTCCAGCCCTCTGTAGAGGTTGCTCGGATCAGTGCTGTGGCTGCGGTTCGGATCTTGCGCTGCCAGCGCGAACTCTGCGAGGTTCGTCAAGCCATCCAAAGGGTGTTCTCAACCAAGGGGCGATTGTTTTTGGAGAACAGCCGAGCATGGTCAAGGATATGGTTCTTTGAAAATTCTCATCAGCACCCCGATCGTTTCCGGTGTCCGCACTGGCAATCGTAGTTCGGCCGACCAATGGCGTGTGGTGTTCGAGGAACTCGGCCACGAGGTGGAGATCGCCTCCAGCTATGGAGGACAGGCGATCGATTGGCTCGTAGGACTGCACGCGGTTAAGAGTGCTGAGGCCGTGGCCGCTTGCCGGGAGCAGCATCCCGACACCCACATCGCGCTGGTTCTGACTGGCACGGACATCTATCCGGAGCCGACGAGTCGGGCTTTGGAGGCCATGCATCTGGCCGATGTGCTCGTCGGATTGCAGCCGGACGCGGCCGAACAGCTGCCGCCAGAGCTGCGCGGCAAAGTGAGCGTTATCGTCCAAGCGTCTGCTGCAGGCGCGGAGTCTAGATCCAAAACTGTGAATCCATTCGATGTCTGCGTGGTGGGGCATTTGCGCGAAGTTAAAGATCCGATGCTTACCGCGAAGGCGGCACGTCTTCTGCCAGCGGCGTCCAAGATCCGGATCCGCCATGCCGGAGCGATCCTTGATCCGAAATACGAGGAGCTGGTCAAGGTCGAGGAGGAGGAAAATCCACGCTACCAATGGATTGGGCAGCTGGGTGTAGACGAGGTTCGTAAGCTGATTGCCAGCTGTCAGCTGCTGGTGCTGACGTCCCTTTCGGAAGGTGCCGGGCGAGTCATCGGCAGTGCGATTTCGAAGCAGACGCCGGTGCTGAGCACGGCGATTCATGGGGTGATCGGGCTGGTTGGGGAAGATTATCCTGGGTTGTTTCCGGTTGGTGACGAGCGCGCCTTGGCGGCGCTCCTCGAACGGGCAGAGACCGATCCCGAGTTCCGCTCGCAGTTGTCGGTCGCCTGCCGGGAGCGTGAGAAATTGTTCGAACCACAGAGCGAACTCGCAGCCTGGGGAGCACTGCTTGAAGGCGAGTCACAGCGATGAATACCAAACAAGAACTAGCGTCTGAACTCGAATTGACCGATCGGCGAACCCGCCAGTTGCTCGCGGATCTAAGTGACGAGCAGTTGTCAGTCCCCTACGAGCGAGGGATCAACCCTCCGGTCTGGGAACTGGGGCACGCGGCGTTTTTCTACGAATATTTTCTGCTCCGTGAGATAGATGACAAGGCGGCGCGCATGCCTGGCTACGATGATGTCTGGGACTCATTCGAGATCATGCACAAGCACCGCTGGACGCCGGGTGTGGTCCCCGACAAGGCGGCGACATTCGACTACTACACGCGCGTGTTGGACGAGACCCGGGGGCGTTTGGAAGACCGCGAACTCGATCCGTATGAACACTACCTGTATCGGTATGTGATCGCGCATCAGCAGATGCACATCGAATCTCTGATTTGGGCGCGCCAGACGCTGTCCTATCCGAAGCCGTCGTTCTCGGAGGTCACGATCCCGATCATAAGAGAGGAGGCCACGGGTGATGTGCAAATCGAGGGCGGGAAGTATTTCATCGGGATGCCAGCAGACTCCGAGCATTTTGCGACGAGCGAGTTTAGCTTCGATAACGAACGGCCAGGATTTCGGGCTGAGGTTGGGACGTTTAACATTTCGAAGACCCTTGTCTCGAATCGAGAGTTTCTCGAGTTCGTCGAGGACGGCGGATACGAGAACCAATCCCTCTGGAGCTTCGGTGGCCAGTGCTGGTTGAAAGAAGGTGATGGAGGCAGCCGATCGATGCCCGCCTACTGGCGACGTTGCGATGACGGTGGCTGGCAGCGACGACACTTCGACCGGTGGATCGAGTTGCCCATGTCTGCTCCAGTGCTCCACGTTAGTTTTTGGGAGGCAGAAGCCTTCTGCGAATGGGCGGGGAGGCGATTGCCGAGCGAGCACGAGTGGGAAGCCGCCGCCCGGGGCAAGGCCGCGGGGAATTTCCCCTGGGGAGATTCGATGGATGCCACGCGGGTCGACATGGACGCGCGCTACCTTGGGCTGACGCCGGTTGGGGCACTTGGCGAAGGTGCTAGTGGAGCTGGCTGCCTGCAGATGTTAGGGACGGCATGGGAGTGGACGAGCAGCCAATTTCTACCCTATGACGGGTTCAAGATCGACATGTATCACTACATGTCGGTGCTGCAGTTTGGTGACCACAAAGTGACCAAAGGCGGTTCTTGCGCGACCTGCTCGAGCTTGATCCGCAACACCTACCGACAAGCGTATTTCCCGGGGCGGACCGATGCCTTCACCGGGTTCCGCACCTGTGCGCGCTGAATGGATTAGTTTCTTCGCGACTTGCCGCCGGTCGTGGATTACCGTCCTCCGCCATGTCAGATCCGAATCGCCTAGAATTACCCATCCGTCCACGGCGGAACCGCAAGAGCGCCGCGATGCGCGGGCTCTGTCGTGAGACTGAGCTGAGCGCGGCGCATCTCATCTACCCTCTATTTGTCCACGATGGGGATGCCGACGAACCGATCGAATCGATGCCTGGGTGCACCCGTTGGTCGCCCGATGGATTATTGCGAGAGGCCGGCGAGGCGCATGCTCTTGGGGTCAATGCGGTGGTGCTGTTCCCTGCGATCGCGGCTGAATTTAAAACCTCTGGCGCGGAGGAGTGTTTCAATCAAGACGGTCTCGTGCCGCGTGCGATCGCCGCGCTGAAGGCGGCGTATCCAGAGTTGCTGGTCATCACCGACGTCGCGCTTGATCCATACAACAGCGATGGCCACGACGGGCTGGTCGACGCCGATGGCCGAATTCTCAACGATGCTACGGTGGCGGTGCTCTGCCAGCAGGCCCTGTGCCATGCACGGGCTGGGGCAGACATGGTGTCGCCGAGCGACATGATGGACGGTCGGGTCGGGGAGATCCGTGAGGCTCTCGATTCGAAAGGTTTCGAGGACGTTTCGATCATGGCCTACTCGGCGAAGTATGCCTCGGCGTTTTACGGGCCGTTCCGCGGCGCCCTCGAGAGTGCTCCAAAATCAGGCGATAAGAAAACCTACCAGATGGATCCCGCCAATGCTCTCGAGGCCCTGCGCGAGGTTGAACTCGATTTGGAGCAGGGGGCCGACATCGTGATGGTGAAGCCGGCTGGACCGTATTTGGACATTGTTAGGATGCTCGCTGAACAGGTCGATGTCCCGGTGGCCGCTTACCAGGTGAGCGGTGAATACCTCATGATCAAATCGGCCTCGGCGGCTGGCTGGTTGGATGAGAAGGCGGTGGTGCTAGAGTCGTTGCTCGGCATCCGCCGGGCGGGTGCCTCGGTGATCCTGACCTATTTCGCCAAAGACGTGGCAGGGTGGCTGGCGTAGATTTAATTTCGAAATCGAACCGACGCTCCGCTAGTAGCTCTTGCGCAGGTGGCTCGGCAGAATGTTTAGCGCGTCGCGGTACTTGGCGACCGTGCGGCGGGCGATGCTGATGCCTTTTTCCTTCAGTTCGGTGACGATCTTTTCGTCGCTGAGCGGCTTTAACTGGTTCTCGTTCTTCACGAGTTCTGCGATCGCATTCTTGACGCTGGTGTTGCTCATGTCCTCGCCGCTATCGGTCCTGTAGCCTGGCTTGAAGAAGTATTTCATCTCGAAGACCCCGTGGGGAGTGGCGATGTACTTGCCCGAGATTGCGCGGCTGACCGTCGTTTCGTGCACTTCGACGATCTCCGCGATCTGCGCCATGTTCATCGGCTTGAGGAAGTCGCTGCCCCTGCGGAAAAACGGATTCTGGTGCTTGACGATCTGCTCGCTGATCTTGCGCATCGTGTCCTGCCGCTGGGCGATGCTCTGGATGAGAAACTTGCCTCCGCGGATCTTGTTACGGATGTAGTCACGGGCTTCGGTGCTGCTGTCAGCCTGCGAC
This sequence comes from Verrucomicrobiales bacterium, assembly GCA_047619485.1. Lineage (GTDB taxonomy): Bacteria > Verrucomicrobiota > Verrucomicrobiia > Verrucomicrobiales > DEV007 > JBLHKE01. Next base: position 4,123 of record JBLHKE010000523.1, read on the forward strand.
ATGATATCCTTGTAGGCATTGCTGATCCGCAGGTGTGGGATCTGCTCATTGCTGATCTCGATGGCAAACTCACCGCCGTCGCGAGAGACGATCACGTCGGGGGTGATGTAGCTGTTCTTTGTCTCGGTGAACGCGCTGCCGGGTTTCGGGTCGAGCGTGCCGATGAACTCAGCGGCCTCGGTGATGTGATGTGGGGTGACGCCGAGGCGTCGGGCGATCTGCGGGTAGCGGCGGTGGGCGAGGTCGTCGAGGTGGTTGTCGACGATCCGGTATTCGAGGCTGTGGTCCTTGTCGAGGCGCTCGAGTTGCACTAGCAAGCACTCGCGCAGATCCTGCGCGCCGACCCCGACCGGGTGAAACGTCTGGATCATTTCGAGGCAGCGCTTCAGTTGGGGGTAGGGGAGTCTGGCGCTGAGGGCGTAGTCCTCGATGTTGAACCCGAGAAATCCATCTTCGTCGATGTTGCCGATCAGCATCTCGGCGGTGGCTTGATCCTCTTCGCTAGCGTCACTCAACCCCAGTTGGTGGAGTAAGTGTTCCTGGAGTGTCTCGTGCTCGACCAGTGAGTCCATGACGAACTGGTGCTTTTCGCTGGCCTCATCGTTGCGACTGGCGGCACGGTGGTTGGCCATGTGTTCGCGCCAGTCATCGTCGAGCTGTGAGAGTTCCTCGAACTCCTTTTCAAATTCTTCCTCCTCCGCCTGCTTTTCATCTAGGGAGATGTCCTCGGTGAGGTCTTCTAGGACCGGATTCTCCTCGAGTTCCTGCTGGATGAGCTTGCGCAACTCGAGGGTCGGCGCCTGCAATACCGCCAGGCTCTGCTGCATTTGCGGCGAGAGCTTTTGTTGCTGCGAGAGACTTTGGCTCTGCGAGGGTTGTTGCTGGAATCCGGGGCCTGACATCTTACTTGGGGGTGTAAAGTGTGATTGGCTTTGAGCGTTCGCAAGCAGAATCAATGCCAAGATGGCATCTTTTTTGGGGCGTCGGAAATTTGCTGTGTGGGAAAAATTCTTGTGGACTTGGGAGCTGCAGCCGAAGCGTGTCATTGATGCGCCCTTTTCGATCCTATTTGCTTCTCTCCATGGCCGTGTCGGCTTCTGTCGTTTCACTGGCTGCGGAGCCTGTCGCGATGTCTGACGCTTATGCGGTGCTTGCCCCGGCCCTTGTAACAAATTCGGATCGGGTCGCACCCGATGGGATTCGCGGTCGTATCCTCACAGGTTATCAAGGTTGGTTCCGCACGCCGGGCGATGGTTCGGCAATGGGCTTTTCTCACTACTCCAAGTGGGGCAAGTTTGAACCCGGGTCCTGCTCAATTGACCTCTGGGCTGACCTCGAGGAATTTACCGCGGACGAGAAGTTCGACACGCCGTTCAGGCATGCGGACGGGCGTGTCGCCAAGGTGTTCAGTTCCCAGCACCCAAAGACGGTCGATCGGCATTTTCGCTGGATGAATGAATACGGGATCGATGGGGCCTTCGTGCAGCGCTTTGGTGTGGTGGGCGCCAAGGAGTGGCGCTCTTACGAGCACCTGAAGGCTGACAACAAGAAGCTACGCCTCTGCCGGGACGCGGCGAAT
>JBLHKE010000524.1:0-5698 GCA_047619485.1 Verrucomicrobiales bacterium
ACCGGCGATTGCCCCACCTACGATTATGCGGCGGCGGCTCATGTCAGAGTTCATCGATCGATCCATGATGAACCTACTCAGCATTTTTGTAGGCGCGCTACTAGTTTCTGCCATTAACGCAAGGGGCCACACCCCTTGCGTTACTTTACCCTTGACTGTGCCCTCTGACCCTGCTTTTATAGCTCTAATGCGCAAGACTCGTGAATTTTTACTTGGCGATAAGAAACGCACCCAGTGTGTTCATGTAGTCTCCCGAACGGCTGGGCAGGAGATTTTGTTTGGCGATGCTGAGAAGGAGACGTTTCGAAAGATTCTGTTCAAACAGCTGAAGTTTAGCGGGCTGCGGGCACTTGCCTGGTGCTTTATGGGTAATCACTTTCACCTTTTGTTGGAAATTCCCAACAAGGAGCATGCACTGGAAGGGCTGACTGAGGAGGATCTGATCGGGCGGCTCAACTGCCTGAAGGGCGAGTTCTCGACTAGGATGCTACTCGGCGATGTGAAGATGTTTCGAAGCAATGGCAATGCCAAAGGGATCACTGAAATCGCCGCAAAGGTAGCGGCACGGCTTTTCGATCTGTCGATGTTCATGAAAGAACTCAAGATGAAGATGACGGCTGCCTACAACTACGCCAACGGGCGCAAGGGAACCTTGTGGGAGGGACGGTTTAAGAGTGTCGTCGTGCAGGGGGGAGACGCGGTGCGGACGGTGGCTGCCTACATCGACCTGAACCCGATCCGCGCTGGACTTGTCGATGCTCCCGAGGACTATCGCTGGTGTAGCTATGCGGCTGCGGTCGGCGGGATGCGTCTGGCACGATCTGGCTTGGTATCTGCAATCTCTTACGAGAAAAAAATTACCTGGTCACGCGCAGCCGAGTCTTACCGGCAGTTGTTGTTCGGGACGGGACAGGAAGTCAAAGGCGGCAAAACACCCGATGGCGATGTGAAGTCGAAGGGCGGATTCACGCAAAAGGAGATTGCGGCGGTCATCCAATCCGGCGGGAAACTATCGCTGGCAGCGGTCTTGCGCTGCCGGGTACGGTATTTTACGGATGGCGTCGTGCTAGGAACCCAACAATTCGTCGATGAGTTCTTCGCAAAGCAGCGCGAGGGATTTGGTAGTCGGAGGAAGAATGGCGGGCGACGGATGAAGGGGGCTGCCTGGGGTGCGCTGCGCACCTTGAGAGATCTACGAGAGGATGTCATCCGAGCGAATTCAACGACCTAGCTAGTGGTCAAAGCGCGAGGACTACGCGAACAGCCAGTTTGTCTGCGCCGTGTTCAAGGGATACAAGAGCGTGTTAGCGCTCGGGAGTATCGAGACGGGAAAGCCAGTGCTGCGACTTCTGAACTCAAAAACAGAGGAGCCGTCTCCAATTGTTTCCACGATTCGCACAGAGTTTCCCGATGAATCGAAAGAGAAGTATCGGGGTGTGGCTGGCGATGATGTGAGTCCAAGCAGTTGGAAAACGATTCGATGGAATGATTGAGGTCTCCGTGGAGTTTGGAGATGTTGGGAAAATTATGGATCCAAGGAGATGTCAGCGAGGACATTGGGGCGCGGAAACGGAAAATCGTCCTTAAAATCCCTTGATCACACTTGGCTTCAAGTTCGAAGATCGGCGGCTGGCCACGGGGTCTGCCCATTTTTCTTTGACCCGAACTCCTCTTCGTTTTTCCATTCTCCTCTTGAGATTTTTCGCTGGGAATGTGCCAGTTCCCGGAGAAGCTGGGGGGGAATTCGGGCAAATCCAGCCGGCGGCCGCATCAGCTTGAGCTGGGGATCGCTAGCGGGAGCAATCTACCCCATGGCGCGGTAACAAGATTTGCCCACAGTGACAATGACAGTGAAAGGAATATCGAAAAAACGTAGCAGCCTGATTGTTTGCTTGGCCTTTTTGCTGGCGTGCGTCCACGACTGCGTGGCGCAGGAAAGTATCCCCGACGGGACGATTGCGTGGAAACTATCGGGGGTGCTGCATCCACAATTGAAGAGCGAAGGCACCGGCGAGATATTAAGTGTCATCAGCCGGGCGATGAAATCTAACATCGATCAGTATTCAATGGAAGGCTCTCTGCGCGTGTTGGAGCAGGGCGATCACGATGAGGCCGTGCGGCTTTTCTCAGCACCGTGCCCGCTCGAAAATTCTTCCGACGGATGGACCGCGCTCCGGCTTCACGGCCACGCCATGGCCCACGTGGAGCTGAAAGAATTGGGAACCGCCACTGGCCGACCTCGATGCGGCCATCGAGTCCCACGAAAGGTTATTCAACAACAAGAAGCCGTGCAGCTGTCAACGCGTCGCCGGACTGCTAACCACGAAGGCGACTGTCCTCGAGCCGCTGGGGCGAGGCCAAGAGGCGAAGGCAGCGCAGCAACGCGCGGCCGCCGCGTCAACCTCACATGCCCAGACACGCTACGGATTGCTACACGATCGGATCGAGGCCTTAACCAAAAAGAAGAAAAAATAACGTCGTGACAAGATTGACTAGAGTTCGCCCATTTCCCGCGCTGACCATCGCGCTTCTGCTAGCATGCACTCAGCTGTGCGTCGCTCAGGACGCAGCGCCTGACATCCCAAAGAGCAAGATCGCCACGCTGCAAAAAGAGTTGGGTCAACTCGGAGGAGAGAGGACTTCGGCAGTCCGCGCGCGCCGCGCTTGCAAGAACATTGTCCGCGATGGAGAAGCCCTCCTTAAAGCATCGCCTACCGCCCCCAACCGCTACCGCGTCCTGGCGATCATGCTGCAGAGCCAGAAACGCTTGCTTGGCTTGGACAACTCCGAGCGGAATCGCGAAGCCCTGTTCGAGACCTGTGACAAACTGGTCGATGCTCCCGACGAATTCGCCGGGCTTCGCCTCGAGGCCGACCTTCTACTCTCGGAAAAATCGCTGAGTCTCAAGAACGCCGATTTAAAAGAGCGCGCAGTGGCTCTCGCAGAGATCATCCAACGCTACCGGGATACACCTGGGGAAGCGAAAAGTCTCAAGATGGCCGCGCTCATCGCGCCGAAGCTCGAAGCTTGGGAACTGGAAGATGAGATCCTCAACACGATGGACGATCGTTTCATGGACGACCCCGGTGTCATCGAATTCCGTCGAACCTATCTCGGTGCCAGTAAGCTCGATGTTTTGTTCAGGGGCAGCTTTGCACGCACCGACGGCTCCATCTTAAAGTTCCCGGTCGACCGGTTGGGTCATCTTTGCATCATGGTGTTCTGGTCGAAAGAAACGCAGGGATTCGAGAAGGCCCTGGAGCAGATCAACGCTCACCAGGAACTCTATCCGGGGCGGTTCGACTTCTTCAGCTTCAACGTGGACGAACTGCCAGATGCAGGGGAAGCGACGTTACGCAGCATGGAATTGGACTGGACCGTCCTGCGACTGCCGGGCGGCAGGGCAAGCCAGGCCTTCCGCACCTACGGGCAACGCGATCCGGTCGGTATTTTTGTGAACGCCTACGGCCATGCCCTTCTGACCCCGAATGCCAACTACGGACGCGGGGGCACAGCAGCAACCAATCCTTTCAAGATCGATGAGGTCAGAATTTCCGATCAACGCTACCTCACGCAATTGCAGTCGTTGTTCATCGGCGATTTCCTGGTATCCAAAGGCAGCCCGGTGGAGTCGATCCCAGCTGCAGTGCTCGATCCGATCCAAGCCTGCTTTGCCGCAGCCCCGTTGCGCTACCGGCTCACCCGTGAAGAAGCGCTAGCGAACTACCAGAAGGCGGAGCAACTGTGCCGCGCGGCCATCGCGCAATTTCCCAAAGCCCCAGATCTGTGGCGCGTGCGCGATCGCCGCATCATCGCCCTGATGGGAATATGGAAACTCGCTGGCGAACCCAAACACCTCCAGGAGGCCGTTAAAGAAGCACGCGCCTCGCTGGCCACTCCCCTGCCCTCTGGCGCCAACGTCGTGGCGCAGTTTTGCCTAGCGAAAGACGCGCTGCGTCAGAGCGATGCGAATCCGAAGTCGGTGCTGTCCGCCTTGATCGATGCAACCGGAGGTGCCGACGCTCCGGGATCAGCCCATGCCGTGGCGGCCATCCTCGCGCTGGACGCCAACTCACGCGAACTCCACCATCAGCATCGCGAGATTCTACTCGAGAGTTACACCGGCAATCCCATGCTGTGGGCAGTCGTCTCATTCCTTCGTGATCGCTACCACCGCTATCACCTTTTGGAGGCCAACTACATTCGGTCCGAGCGTCGATGGACGCGCGCCTATCTGATCAATCACGGCCTCGACACTTCGACTGCGTCGCTGCCCGATATCGAGCTCAAGACACTCGACGGCGGAACACTGAAACTGCCGAAAGATGGCGAGGGCAAGTTGACGCTGCTGATGTTCGTCGAGCCGCCTGCGGCTCCCGATAACGAGTTCCCTCACAAGGTCGGCGGAACGCCTGCCGAAGGCAGAAAAGGAGCATCTCCCGGCGTCATGCAATACGCCTTCGAGATGGCTGAGCGACATGTCCACAAAGAGGTCAATGTTGTCGCTGCCTTCCTCTGCGACGATGCAGATCGGGTCAAGAAGCTGATGGAAAAAAACGCCTGGCCCTGTCAGGCGGCCATCGTCCCGAGTGGCCTCGAAAACCCGCTCATCCAGCAGCTCGGCGTCCTCTCGGCAGACCGTATCCCCAACGTCTTTTTACTGCGACGCGACGGCACCATTGCCTGGTCCATATCGGGATTCGAGTATCGATCTGATTTCGGCTATCCCTTCGCCATCCGCCTCGCCATGAAAGTTCACATCGAGGTGTGTGATACGCAATTGGCTTACCAGGCATTGGAAAAAGGCGACTACCAACAAGCCGCTCGCATTTTTTCTGGCCCCTTCCTTCCCGAAAAGGACGAGCGCTACCGCTGGACTGGGCCACGTTTTCACGGACGGGCGCTGGCGAATATCGGGCTGAAGGATTGGGACACGGCGCTGGCGGACATCGACACCGCCATCGAGGCGCACGGCAAGGAATTCGACCACGCTAAAAACAGCCCCTGCGAGAGCATGCAGGAGATGCAAAGCGTGAGGGCGAGCATTTTAGCGAAACTCGGCCGGGCAGACGAGGCCGAAGCAGCGCAGAGGCAGGCCGCCATCCCGCCTTCAGAATATCCCGAGACACCTTACGAACTGTTCCATAAGAACTTGGGAAAATTGCGAAAGCCCCAATAGTAAAAACACCCGACCATGAATGGAATACCCAAAACACTCTGCTTGATGACCGCCGCCCTCGTGGGTTTGTGTTTGTGTCAGGTTTCAAACGCCGCCGGAAAACAGCCGGAGGTTCCGCTGAACCCACAGGACGAAAAACTGTTCGCAGGCTACACCTAGCTGCGCGCTGGAGCACCCGGACGGCAACGTCAGAGAATCAATGAAAACCGCAGCCGAGTTGATGGTCGCGATGTATTTAAATTATGAACAGGCCTACCTCGACAAGGAGCTCGATCCGGCCTTCGGGGCCTACACCGACTTCGAGTACCGTTTCATCTTCCCCCATCGCACGGTGGAGGATGTCGCGTGGCTGCGCTGGACGGTGCGCAACTATCGCCCAGATCACATCTTCATGGAGGACTACAAGTGGCGCTATGTGCGCATCGTCAGGACCGACATCCCTTACACCAGCAACGTCAAACGCCCGGTGCGACCAGACCTCGGCCTGTCCAAGATCCAAGATTATTTCATTGAAGGCGG
>JBLHKE010000525.1:0-5697 GCA_047619485.1 Verrucomicrobiales bacterium
GGCTGTGCACGTAGGCGAAGATGGTCTTGCGGTCGGCGACGCCGTCTTTGTCGTCGTCGTGGAAGATGGAGAGCGAATCATTCATCTCCTTGAGTGGCTCCCACTTCGGGTAGGTCGGCCACTCGGCAGCCCACAGACGGCCTTTGGTATCGACCTGCATCTGCACCGGGTTGATGACCCCCTGGTTATCGAAGAAGGTCTCGTCACAGAACAAGTTTATTTCGTAGCCCTCTGCGAGGTTGATGCTCTTAATGACTTCCTCGCCATTGCGGTAGATCGCGTTGCCGTCTTTGTCGACGATGCCCTCTTTGCCTGCGTTGGAACTCCTCGATTTGCCGCCGATGTTCGAGATGACGGCGATCGGTGCGGGGACGTTGCTGTCGTCGACATTGAAGTCTTTACCGTTGGCGCGCGCCCAGACTTTTTTGTCGCGATTCGCGGTCTTGACGTCCCACATCTTCAGCTCGTGCTGGAGGACTTCGGCGTTGGTCTGACCATTGGTGAAGGAAAGCGTGGAACGCCCGCCCCAGATGTCGTTGCCATCGATTGCGCGGTAGCGGTTGTGCCAGCGCCAGTTCTTTTCTTTCACGGCTTCGCGCAGCGGCTCGAGCCCGTCAGAGGCGGTGGCTTTTTTGCCTGAGAGAGAGGACGCGATGACCTCACCGACGAGCTTGTTGCCGAATTCATTGAGGTGGATGCCGTTGATCGTCAGCGGATTCTTGTTGGCCTCGTAGAGGGCGACGGTCGGGTTGAAGAGGTCGACGAAAGCGACACCTGCATTCTCAGCCGCTTTCTTGGTGGCTTCGGTGATGGCCTGGAGGCGCCTGTTGTTGCCCTTGCCGTTCGGCAGGTCGCGGTCGTTGAGGTTCTCGTGGGCGATCGGGCTGAAGAGCACCATGCGGGGGATCTTGCCGCTCGGCTGCAGGCCACGGAACTTTTTCACCATCTCCTCGAGTTGCGCGGTGTAGTCCTCCGGCTTCATGTCGAAGGATTCGTTGTAGCCGAAGAACGCGAAGATCACGTCGGCCTTGACGTGGGCGAGGTAGCGGTCGTGCGGGGTGAACCCTTTTGATCGTGGGAACTTGTTCACCCGATCGCCGGTCAAGCTCATGTTGCGGAACTCGAGCTGCAGTTCCGGGTGTTGATCCTGTAGCAAAGTTTCCGCCCAGGCGTCGTGCTGCATGCGATCAGCAAGGCCGTTGCCGATGCTGGCAATGGTGTCGCCTTTCTCGAATTTGAACGGCGAGGGGTCGCGGTAGCCTGGTGGGATTTCCTTACGATTAGGCTCACCAGCGTATTTAATCTGACCCTTGTCGATGTTGAAATGCACCGAAACTTCGGGTGCGCGGTTCTTCTTTTTCTCGAAGACCGGTTTGCGCTCGTTGTCGAGGAGGGTCAGCGTGAAGCCCTCGAGGCGGCCAGCGAACCCCTCACCACGATTCCAGATCTCGACAGCCTCGATCGGGCCAGCCTTGCCGAAATCGAGCTCCCACCAAGCGTTTTTTTCACCTTCGATGGTGTGCGTCTGGCCGCCAGCAGTGAATTGCGAGCTCTTGTTGCCATCGATCGCCCGGGAGGCGCCAGCGCCACTGGAAGTGCTCGATTGGGTGGCCTTGCCCTGCGGCGCGATGTTCTTGCCGCTGCTAGTCACTTCTACTTCAGCAAGGGTGAGGATCGGCTTTCGCCCAGAAATCTCGATGCGCACGTAGCGAGCATCTTTTGCAAAAGCGGACGCTGACAGGCAGGCGCCCGCGACGAAGACGGGGATTAGTTTTCTGAGCATGCGAGAGACTTACCCATCAGAATCGGCGTGGCAAGGGAGAAAAATGCGCGGAAGGAGCCCCTGGCCCTCAATATTTGAACTTGAAGGCGGACATCGATGTTGCGAGCTGTGCATTGATGAAAAATTGGATTTTGTGGACAGTTCTGGGAGGAGCTGCAGCGCTAGGCTCCGATGCCATTGCGGCTGAACACGTCGTAATGGTCTCCGTTGACGGGCTTAGGCACGTGGCGATCGAGCAACTGGTTGCCGCCGGGGAGCTTAAAAACTTTGCCAGACTCCAGGCTAAGGGGGCCTGGACGCACAACGGACGGACGGAATACACCAGCACTTCCACGGTGCCGAACCATGTCTCGATGGTGACCAGCAGACGGATTGATGGTTCGGGCGGGCACAACTACACCAGTAACAGCTCCCCTGCAGGGGCGACCACATTGCACACGACGAAAGGGCTCTACGTGGCCTCAGCCTTCGATGTCGCACACGACCACGGCTTGCGGACAGCAGTATTCCGCAGCAAGTCGAAGCTCATCATTATCGATCAAAGTTACACCGCCGCGACTGGAGCCGAGGATACGACTGGCGACGATGACGGCAGGGGAAAAATCGATGCGACACACTACGCGGTGGCAAACGGCCAGGCTGGATCTCTGATCGACCTGGTCGAAACCGAACTCGCCACCGAGCCAGTCCACCTCAGCTTCATCCACCTGGTCGATCCCGACTCGGCCGGCCACGGCAGACGCTGGGAAACGCAGGGCTACCTCGATGCTGTCCGGAGGGTGGACGGCTACCTCGGCCGGCTCCTGAACCTCGTAGAGAACACAGAGCCATATGCCGGCCGCACCACGGTTATCCTGACCGCTGATCACGGCGGTGAGGGCCAGGCGCATTCGGATGTTTCCAACTCGGAGAACTACACCATCCCATTCTATGTGTGGGGTGCCGATGTCCCAGCGGCTGCCGATCTATACGCCCTCAATCAGACCACACGACTCGATCCACAGGCTGGCAGGCCAGACCCAGACGCGACCCCACAGCCGATCCGCAACGGAGAGATCGGCAACCTGGCGCTGCACCTTCTTGGCCTCCCGCCGATCCCGGGATCGATGATCAACCCTGAGCAAGATCTGCGAGTGGATGAGATCGATCCTGACAAACCCAGAATATTTATCCGCCCCCTCCCAACCGGCCAGGGTCAGATCCGCTGGACATCAGACAGCCCAGGTGTCCTGCAACGTTCTCAACATCTTGGCAGCTGGCAAGACGTCTACCAATTCACGGGCGGTCACGGGTCTACCAACTACTGGATCGACGACTCACCCCGGGGTGCCATACGGGGCTTCTTCCGGCTAAAATTCTGAGGAGCGAAGCCTCGACGATCAATTGCGATGTCTCGCTGGTCGCGCACTGTTGGGCAGATCCTCCGCCGCCGCCGCCGGGATCCCGAAGAAGAAGGTCGAGCCCTCGCCGACCTGCGACTCGACACGGATCTTGCCACCATGGCGCTCGACGATTTTCTTGCACACGGCGAGCCCGATCCCGGTGCCCTCGTAATCGCTGCGGTTGTGCAATCGCTGGAAGATGAGGAAGATCTGATCGAGGTATTCCTTGTCGATGCCGATGCCGTTGTCGCGCACGGCGAAATTCCACAGATCCCCCTCGCGTTCCGCCATGACCGACACCTCCGGCTTCTTATAACCACGGAATTTGATCGCGTTGGCGATGAGGTTTTGAAATAGCTGCGTGAGCTGGGAGGGGTCTGCCAGCAGCTCCGGCATCTCGCCGACCTCGATCGTCGCGTCGCTCTCGTCAATCGCGACCTTCAGGTTCATCAGGGCGGCATCGACCACTTTTTGAGCCGCGACATTCTGGAAAGGCTTGCGCTTGGTGCCGACACGCGAGTAAGCGAGCAGATCGTCGATCAAGCCGCGCATGCGCATTGCCCCATCGACCGCAAAGCCCATGAACTCCTTCGACTCCTCATCTAGATTTTTGCCGAGGCGGCGCTCGAGTAACTGCACATAGCTGGTCACCATGCGCAGCGGCTCCTTGAGGTCGTGGGAGGCGACGTAGGCGAACTGCGCGAGGTCGGCGTTGGACTGCTCGAGCTCCGAGGTGCGCGCCTCGACCTTGCGCTCCAAGCCGGAGTTGGCCTCGACCAACCGTTCGGTCATCTGGTTGAAGTCGCGCGCCAGCTCGCCGACCTCGTCGTTGCTATCAACATCCACGCGCCGCGAGAGGTCGCCTCCACTGATCTCGTTAGCAGTTTCGACCAGTCGCTGGATCGGGTTGAGGATCGATTTACGGATCGCTAGGAAGGCGAGTTCCATCGCGATGAGCGCGACGCCGAGCAGGATGAGCGAGTAGTTGCCGATCTTGCGCAGGCCGCGGAACGCGACCGCCCAATCCATCTTGGCGACGAAGCCGATCCCCATCCCCTCGTCACCAAAATTTCGGGTGACGGCGAGTACTGACACATCGCGGAAATGATCGCGCGCCGCCGGGAAAAACCCGACCTTGTTATTGGCGGCGAGCACGAGTGGACCATCGGCGCGCAGGTCGCTCACCGGCCCAGCATTTTCCGGCGGCGTCAGCACGACGACGTCCCCATCGAACTCTCTTTTCACCAGGAGCGAACGTACCGAACCATCATCGCTAGTTGTGGTCGCCTCGAGGTTCTCTCCCGTCGTGCGGATCACGATGAAACCGAGATCAATGCCCTCGCTGCTGAACGGTTCCGACAACACGACTTCCAACTCCCCGTCGACGAGTCCGAAGCTAGCAGAGCGCCCGCCTCTCTCCTCGATCCGCACCTTGAATATTTTGCGCTCCAGAAAGAAGGGCTCCTCGGCGAAGGACACATCGATGTTGTCCAGATTCGACGAGCCGATCACCTTGCCATCCGTGTCGATGATCGCCACCTCGGAGAAACTATCGACGGCCACACGCGCGTCGCGGAGGATGTTGTTGACGCTGTCGCGGCTGTCCTCGACCGCGTCCTCGACATAACGGAGCATGTTTTCCTGGAGCGGGCGTCGCGCCGAGACCTGCTCGAGCCTCTCGAAGTTTCTCGACAGCACGTCCCCCACGCGCTCACGCTGCAGGTCGGCGACGAGGTTGAGGTGGTTGTGCACCTTCTCAGTGATCTGCTGCCGCGCGACCCAGTAGATCGCAGCGACCACGCCGACGATGATCAGCACGATGCACAAGCTGACGAGGCGGAATTTCGAGCGAATTTTCATCGGGGGAGAGACGCCGCAAGCCTTGAGGATCAGACATCGACAATTGCACTATGGACGATCACCACGAAGACGGTCAAGCTGGCAAATTCAACACGAACACTACCAGAGACGCCTCGATTGCGCATCGCACGGGTATTGCCGGAGCAGGATAGAGTCCGGCTCGCTAGGCCGCATCATCCTGTAGATGAAGCCCAGCACAATCCCGACCACATGCCGATGACATGGATGGCTGGCATGGTGAGGATGCGGAAAAATAGCACGGAGTTCACGCGGTTGCGTGGGAAGAGCATGTCGATGGGAGGATTGGGCAGCGACCGATCCAACTCTTCATCGGCACGGCCGTGCCACTCGTGGTAGTTGTCACACTGGAAGGAAATCACCCGCTTATCAAACCGATCCAGCTGGCTCGAGAACTCGCGCATCTTCTGGAAAAGAAGAAGTTCGCATTCAGCAGGGAGCTCTTCAGGGCATGCGTCCGGATAACCATTGTGAGGGTGGGAGAACAGCATGCGATGGCCGTTCTTCAGAGCCTAGACGGCATCCCGAGACCGCTTTTGCGCTAGAAGCGCCTCAGCAAACCTGATCCGACAATCAGTCCGGCAGATATCAAGCGCGCTATTCAAATACTGGGCGGCCAGCGAATCCAGCTCGATCGCCGCCAGGCGCTCCGCG
>JBLHKE010000526.1:0-5688 GCA_047619485.1 Verrucomicrobiales bacterium
AAAGAACAGCGGTATCAGCCAGCAGAAGAACACCAGTGCTCCTGCGGCGGCATGCTGCTTCTGCCCGCGACCCCACACGGAGCGCAGGTAAGAAAAAACGTGTTTCTGATGTGTGTTTTCGCTCACGGTAAGTCGTACCTCCTGCGCACAATCCATTCGAACCCTAACAGAACGACCAAGGGCAAGGCGACCCACCAATTGTCCCACAGAGGGCGATCGGTGGGGATGGTGGTGGTGTGTGGTTCCCGGTTGAGCAAAGACGCCAGCTCCCCGATCCGCACGGCGCTGAGCGTCTCGCCGCCCGAGAGGTCGGCAATCCTGCGCAGCGGTTCGAGCTGCGCATCCGTGTTGGCCATCTCCGGGTTGATGGCGGCCACTTGGAACTCGGTCGTGTTGGAGAGTTCGAGGTCGGCGGCGTTTGACTCTAGACGGTAGCGGCCGGGACGCGGCGGGGAGAAATACCCCTCGTAGAGCCCGGGGATCGCCAGGTCGGGCCGCAGCGTAACTTGCTGGGGTTCCAAGCCCGCGCCGGAGTCGTCAACCATGCTCACTGCCACTTCAAATCCGGGCTGGTTCACCGGGTCGAAGGCATCGTCGAGCACGTTTGCATACAGCTGCGCTTGTCCGCCGATCGGGTAGGTGGTGCGGTCGGTTTCCAGGCGGATCCGCTTATGCTCGCCCATCAGTCGGGAAAGGGTCATGAACTGGATGCACTGCGACCAGACCCGCCAGTGGTATTTGTCACCCGTCTTAAAGCGCAGCAACCAGAGCCGATCCGTGCCCATCACCATGCACTTGCCGGCCCCGTAGCGCTGCCAGGCCACCAGCGGGTAGCTGCCGGAGCGAGAGTCGGAGAGTTCGGCGAGCACGGTCGCACCCGGCTTCGCGGCGAGCAATGGTGGCACGCGATCGAGTGGCGCCACACGAGTCCAAACGCGATGGTTCTCTTCCTGGTCCATCTCCAGCGTCATGACCAGACTGCTCCGACCCTCGGGAGTCAGCACCGGATAGACGTTGTCGTCCACCTCCTCCCAGTCGCCGTCGGGTTCGAAGGTGACCGGTAGCATGCGCTCCACTGGCGTGCCTGCATAGCTGGAGGGGGCGTAACGTGAGCCACACAGCATCAACAGCGATCCGCCGCGCTCTTTGACCAATTCCTCGAGCCGGGCGAACTCGCCGGGTGTGAAGAACTCGGCATCGACATCGCCGAGGATCACTAGGTCATATTGGAAGGCCTCCTCACGCAGTTCGGGAAAACGCGCGATGTATTCGGAGGAACTCTGCGCCATTTCCGGACCGGAACGGGTGGCGATGAAGGTGGCGTTGATGCGCGGGTCGCGCTTCAACATCGCGCGCAGGTAGCGGAACTCCCAGCGCGCACTGCCTTCCATGCACAGCACGTTGATCTTCTCGTTCACAACCCGGACGCTGCGCTCGACCCGGTTGTTTTCTGCGGTGGCCTCGTCGGCAAACGGCTCGATCGCCACCTCGACTTGGGCGACGCCTTTCTCGGAAACATCTACGTTGAAGAAGACGTCCTCGAACTGTAGCCCGCCTTTGAGCGAGATGCTGCGCCGGGCGACGTCCCTGCCGTTAAGGCGCACAGAAATTTCGGCGGTGCGTTTCTCGTAGCCCTTGGAGCGCACCTGAACGCGGACGGGGACCTTGTCGCCGGAGAACGCGACCTCCTGCATGATGAGGCTGCGGATCGAGACGTCGTCAGGATCGATGATGCCGATTGGCACGGGAAAGACGGGGATCCCCAGATCATTGACCGCGGCTCCGGCGCGGCGCAACGAGGTGTCGAGCCCGTCGGACAGTAGCACGATGCCGGCGAGCGGCGCGCCGCGGTCGGTTTTGGCCACTGTTTCCAGTGACTCCAAGATCGATGTCCCCGGCTCGACGGCCTGCAGCGAAGCTAAGGAATCCGCTTGCCCGTCGCTGAGCATGCGCGGCTGCTTGCCGAAGGCGTAGTAGCTGATGTCGAGATCGTCGCCGAGCGAATCGAGCATCTCGCGCGCCGGCCCTGAAAGCAGGCTCTTGGCAAGATCGAGGCGTGAGGCGGCGGCGATGGCCTGCCGCTGCTTGGCGCCGAGAGCCATCGCAGTCGTAGTCGCATCGATCATTTCGGAATCCGCAAGAACCCCGAGTGCAGCGGCCGCCTCGACCAGGTCCTCGGGTCGCTTGCGCTGGTCTTTGACCGACATGCTCTCGGAGACGTCGATCAGCACCGGCAGGCGGCGCTTGGTCGTCTGGGTCTCTTTGATGGTGGCGGTCGGCTCGAGGAGGGCGACGAGAATCAGGCACAACACCGCCAACCTAGAAACTGCGAGCGCGACCCGCACCCGCTTCGGCAGGCCCTGGCGGCGGCGGTAGAGATAAATGGTCAGCAGCACGACGCCGAGGAAAGCGCCCAGCATGATGGCGGTCGAAACCGGGCGCGCCCAGAAGAGGCGTTCGATTTGTCCGTTATTGAAAAGCGAGGCGATCATCTATTGGTTCGCCGCGGCGGTTCTGGTTTGATTCGCGCTGGCCGTCCGCTTGCGTCCGCGACCCGCCAACAGGGTCTCGATGACCAGCAGCCCCAGGGCAATGAGTAAGAAGAAGCGCCAGAAAGACTGTCCGGTGCGCGCGCCTGCGACCACCTCCAGCAGTTCGGCGTCCGAGCGCGCGACTCTGATGTCGGTGCCCTCGAAACCGCGCAGCAACTCGGACTCGGGGAGGGATTTCACATCCGACTCTGCGGTTTCGACATTGACCGCGATGGGTAAGCCAGGTGCCTGCACGCTCACCCGTGCTAGGTAGAACCCGGCCTCGCCGGCACGCTCTAACAGAGCCACATAATGGTTGCGCAGTTCTCGCACGGGGACGGTGATCGTCTCACCCGAAGGCGTGTCGAACACCGCATCGCTGGCGTCAGGCTGATCCACGTAGGAGAGCGATAGGGAATCCCCGACCGTCCTCGGCCTCTCGAACTCGCGCGCGGTCAGGTAGGTCACCATCTGTTGGAGAAGCATCGGGAAGATCGGGGTGATCGCCAGGTTGTTCCAGGCAGGTTCAGCGGAGGTGGTGAACATGAAGACCTGTCCGCGGCCGAGGGTGTGCTCGAGGAGGACAGGCGAGCCGCTGCCGGCGAGCGCCAGTATGGTCGCGCTGGCGGGGGTGGGCTTCACCTGCAATAGCTTGCCAAATTGTGTCTCGCTGAAAAGATCGTCGGGCAGGGAGCGCAGCGGACGGCAAACGGGATGGTCGGGTAGCATCGGATCCAGCGGTCTTCCCAGGCCGCCCGCATCGCTCACGTCGACCGCGCCCTCGATCTCAGCTGGCAGCAGTGGGGTTCCCTCGAGCGCCGAGCGCTTGTTCCATGACGCCGCCTTGATGTTTTCGCCGGCGAACCAGATCAGGCCGTTGCCGGCGCGGACAAATTCCTCCAGGCGCAGCGCTTGGTCGGGCGTGATGTCCGGGACGTCTGCTAGGATGACGACATCGAATTTGTTCAAATCTTGGGAGGGGAGGATGTTCCACGGGACTGACTGCACCGAGAAGTCCTCTTCGCCCACGCCTTCGCCGCGGGCACGCAGCGCGGTAGCGATGAGCCCGCCAGAGTTGCCCGCGCGCTCTGGGGAACCCTCGACGCACAGGATGGAAACCTGCTCGCGGATGACGGCGACGGTGCGGCGCGAGTCGTCTGCCGGCAGACTGTCGCCATCGAGTTTGGCGGTGATACGCACCGCGCCAGGATTATAGAACGGGACGAACAGCGAAACCGTCTCCGATGCTCCGGGCGCGATCGATGGGATAGTCTTGGTGTCGACGCTGATGTTGTTGGCCATGCCCTCGACCCGGACATCCGAAACCGGGGCGGCACCATAGTTGTGCACCGAGGCCCGATATCGCGCGGTGGTGCCTTTGCGAAGCACGCCAGACACGAGTTCCAAGTCGGTGATCGCAAGGTTGTCGGAGCCTCCTTGGATTGGAACCAGGCAGAGGTCGGCGATCGAGACTAGATCTTCGAAGGCCTCGCCCATGGAGATAGTTCGATCCGTCCAGTCGCGCTGCTGCATGTCGGTGACTAGATAGATCTCTTTCCTCGGTGCCTCCATTCCATCGGCTAACTCCTTTAGGCGCCGCGGCAGGCTGTCTAGATCCAATGTCTCGGGTGTTGCCTTCTGATCCTGCAGGATTGCTTTAAATCGCTCGAGTTCGAACGCCATGTTGTGCGCGACCACCCGGTGCTCGCCGCCGAGGACGATCATCGACACCGGACTCCCGTGGGGGATACCCTCTGCGATCATCTCGATTTTTTCCAGCGCCCGATCGAAGCGGGTGGCCGTGCCGTCGCTGTGTTGCATGCTGAAGGAGGCGTCGAGGGCGATGATGACGCCGGTGCTAGATTCGCCCACTTGGGAGGCGATGCCTTCAACGTTTTTCATCACCGGCTTGGCGAGCGCCAAGACTAGGAATAGCACGGCCAAGCAGCGTAGGCAAAGCAGTAGGATGTCGCGCAGGCGCAGTTGCGTCGAGCGCACTCGCACGCTCTGATTGAGAAACTGCATTGCCGCCCAATCGGTACGCTTGACCTTATGGCGGTTGAGCAGGTGCGCGAGGATCGGTAGTCCGATCCCGAGCGCCGCGAACAGGAGCAGTGGGTTGAAAAAACTCATGGACGCGCGGCAGTGGATCCTCCGTTGAGTGTCGACTGACGTTGGTGGACGAACTCGCTCAGCACCGTATCGAGTGGTCGGGAGGTGTCGACGGTGGTGTAGTCGATGTCAGCGGCCACGCACCCGGCACGCAGCGACTCCATGTATTCGCCCAAGCTGGCGAGGTAGTCTTCGCGGATCCGCTCCGGCTGCGTGGTCAGTGGCTCTTCTCCCTCGAGTCCCTCGAAACGCCAGGTGCCGTCGAACGGGAACTCGAGTTCGTAGGGATCCAGCGTGTGAAGCACCACCACGTTGTGCCCGTCGAAGCGGAGGTGGTCGAGCCCGGCGAGGATGTCATCGACGTCGGAGAACAGATCAGAGATCAGTATCACCATCGAGCGGCGCTTCATCATCAGCGCGATGTCGTGCAGCTGCTTCGCGATGCTGGTCCTAGGCGTCGGCTTGATGTCGCGCAGCAGCTTGTCGATCTCGAGGATGATCCCCATTGCGGAGCGTGGTGGTAAGTAGGCGCGCACCTCGGAGTCGAACACCGAAAGCCCGACGGAATCGCGCTGCTTGAGCACGACATAGGCGAGCGAGGCGGCGAGAAACTTGGCGTATTCCAGCTTGCTGACTTTCCCCGAGCTATAGTTCATCGACGAGCTGGCATCGATCAACAGGTGGCAGTCGAAGTTGGTCTCCGCCTCGTAGAGCTTGGTGTAGTAGCGGTCGGTGCGGCCGTAGACGCGCCAGTCGATGGTGCGCAAGGCGTCGCCCGGCGAGTATTGGCGATGGTGGGCGAACTCCGTGCTGAAACCACGCAGCGGACTGCGGTGGCTGCCGACGCGCAAACCTTCCACCACCTCGCGCGCGACGAGCTCAAGGTCGCCCAAGCGCTGCAGCAACTCGGGGTCGAGGTAGTTGGTTTCGGGCAGGTGCTCGGACATTTTCGGGGATCAGGAGGCAGAGATCAGGTGCGTTTAAACCGCCTTCTTCTTGAGCAGTTTCTCGTCCGCTGGAACGGCTTCGATGAGTTTCGCGATCA
>JBLHKE010000527.1:0-5669 GCA_047619485.1 Verrucomicrobiales bacterium
AGGTTCTCCGCGCGGAAGAACACCCAGGTGATCAGCACGATGACGAAGGTCACCGCGACGCGCAGGGCGCCGGGCAGTTTGCCGTAGAAGGAGTCTTTGCCCATCAGTCGCTCGAGCGCCAGCATCACCCCGTGGATCGCTCCCCAGATGATGAAGGTGACTTGCGCGCCGTGCCAGAGACCCCCAAGTAGCATCACGGTGATGAGGTTGACGTAGGTGCGCTTCGGTCCCTTGCGGTTGCCGCCGAGCGGGATGTAGAGGTAGTCGCGTAGGAAGCTCGACAGCGAGATGTGCCAGCGCCGCCAGAACTCGGTGATCGATTTTGATTTGTAGGGCGAGTTGAAATTCTCCGGGAACTTGAAGGCGAACATCCGCCCGAGCCCGATCGCCATGTCGGAATACGCGGAGAAATCGAAGTAGATCTGAAACGCGTACGCGCACACGCCGAGCCACGCAGCCGGGGTGTCGAGCGAGCCTGCGCCAGCTTGGAAACAGGTGTCGGCGATCCCACCCATCGGGTTGGCGAGCAGGATCTTCTTAGCGAAGCCGAGGTTGAATCTTACCAGCCCGTAGGTGAATCCCTCGACGGTGTGGACGCGCTCGCGGATTTGGTCGGCGACGCTGCCGTAGCGTACGATCGGTCCGGCGACCAACTGCGGGAACATCGAGACGTAGCAGGCGAAGCTGAGGAAGTCCGGGGCTGGTTTCGCGTGGCCGCGGTAGAGGTCGATGCTGTAAGACATCGACTGGAAAGTGTAGAACGAGATGCCCACTGGCAGCACGATGTTGTAGAACATCGGCGACAGGGCGATCTCTGGCAGCCCTAACATCTGTGCCAAGCCAGAGACACTGCCGACCGCGAAGGTGAAGTATTTGAAGAAGGCGAGGATCGAGAGGTTCGACAGCACCGAGAGGGTGACCCCGAGCTTGCGCCGGCTGGGTGGGGCGCCATTGGCGGTGATCATTTTCCCGCAGTAGTAGTCGATGGCGGTCGACCCGAGCATGAGGAACACAAACCACGGGTTCCACCAACCGTAGAACGCGTAGCTGAACAGAGTCAGGACGACATGTTTGCCGGTACGCGAGGGCACGGCAAAGTAGGCCGCGACGGCGAGGAGCAGGAAGTAAAAAACGAAGATGTGGGAGCTGAATACCACCGCGCTCAGTCTGGGAGCAGGGGGCGTAGGCGCAAGGGGAGAATTGCGTCATGAACGGATGTTAATGGAGGGGGCGCGGGGAGGGGGGGAAGGGTCTCGGGTGCTCAGGCTCGAGTTTTGGGGAGTTAAAGTGAACGTTAAAGTAAAAGTTCACTTTAACTCCCCAGAGCCCAAAAGCGTGAAGCACACCAGCCCTTCAAACCACCTGAGGCATCAGTCCCCGCAAAACAGAAGACCCCCGGAGGCCTGTAGGGTGAGGTAGCCTCTGGGGGTCGCATTGGATGATGTGTTGGGGGATAACCTTTACCAACCAAAGTAAATCTGTAGTCAGCCAGCTTTTGGCTCTGGTCGAAATACTCCCCCTGCCCGGCAACAGTCTTGATCGCGGATGGTTAAAACCGGAACAGAGGGAGATTTTCGCTACCAAAAGTGACTTGAAAAGGAACGAGTGTGCCCGGCTTCCACTCCGGAACAAGGATGCTCACTGAAGACCCGAGACGGAGCCGTCCCTTCGTGTCTGTGGGCACACTCGAAATTGGCTTGTGCTAGTGTTATGAAACGACTAGCAACACACTCCCGACCCGGTGCGCTGGCGGCGACGTGAGACGTCTGCTCGCAGCTGTGCGCACCGTTGAGGATGGCCGAGGATGCTGTTGTGTTTGTGTGAACTTGCAAAAGTTTTAAAAAGTTCTGAGTGATGGCTTTTACCGCGAATCCGGCTTGCTGAGCAGCAAAGAGCAGATTTTGAATGCGGTGGATAATCATTAGAATCGAAGCCTTAGTCAGTTACTCTCTTTCGTTTTTCTGAGATTCTTGTCATATGTGACTCTCAGGAACAGGTGAATTCTAACACACCGGAATGTTAACACAAGTAAGTTTTTAAATATATGTCTCTTTTTTGAAAGTTTTCTTAAAAATGAGGGTCAAGTGGCCGCTCTATGTCTTCGCTTGGAGGCTTCGATTTTTGAGCCACGAATGGACACGAATAGCGGATTCTTAGGGTTTGGATTCGTGTTTATTAGTGGTTGGAGATTCCTGCTCGACCGGCCAGTTTCGAACAGCGGCAAGATCAAGCGCTTGATGCTGGAGATTGCCGGGCGCTATGCCTGGCCCAGGCAAGTCGAACTTGTGCAGGATCCGGACGCCGATTAAAAAGTGAGTGACGCGACGATCGTCAGCGTGGATCCGGTGATCTTAGACCACTGCCAATCATGGATGAACCTGACCGGAAAGAACATTCGCAAGAAGATCCCTGGAGCGATTGTCTGCCACCTGACGAGTCCCAGAGGGCGGACACTCCTGCCTGCCCGTTAGAGGGACGACCAGTCGAAGAATCCGGAACCTTAACTCCCCAGAGAATCCAATCGGAGGCACCCTAGACCTTTACACCCCAGATCTCCCAACCAGCCCGGCAGAGAAGAGTGTCCACCCTCCGAATCTGGCTACTTGCCGAAGTTGAACTTCGCTTTCGGCTTAGCTTTTTCTTCGACGACGAGGCGCTTGGTAACCGCGCCTGGAGGTGGGGCACCTGGCGTGAGCAGAGTGGTCTTTGGACCAACAGGAACTTGGGGGGTCATCAGTGGGGTAGCGATCGGAATCGGGACCGGCACGGCGGCGATTGGCACTACTTGTGCAGGCGGTTGGAGCGGTGCTTGGGCGGCTGCGGCGGGTTGAACCGGTAGCGGCTGTTGGGCTGGTGCTGGCGGCTGTATCGGAATTGGTTGCACGGCAGCCGCTGGCGCAGGGACAGCCTGTTGTGGCGCTGGGGTGGGCGACATCGGCACGGGCACGACTGGTTGCGGTGGAGCCATCGGTTGCGGCTGCACCGGTTGCTGGGGTTGCACCGGCTGTGCGTGTGCCTGTTGCTGGGAAGCGGCAGCCGCGGGAGTCAGTGGAACCGGTGCGCCACCTTGGAGTGCCTGGAGTTGCTGCGCCTGACCATCGAGGTCGGAGGCCATCACTTGGACGCGGCGCGTCTGCGCCATGAGTTCCACCTCCATCTTTTTGATCTCTTCCCCATCCTCGCCGCCGGCTTTTTTTGCTTCGATCTCCGCCTCCAATGCGGCGAGCGACGCGGCCATTTTTTCATACTGGGCCTTCTTTGCTTCGTGCTCTTTTTGCATGGCCTCGAGCTCGCTCGCCTTCACGGCGATGTCTGCCTCGATCGATTGCAACTTCTCGTCCATCTGGGTATAAGCGGCAGCGGCTTTCTTGCCCCCCTCGCCAGCTTCAACCGCGACGTCCGCTGGCTTCTCGCCCTCCGCGAGTTCGACGAAGTGCGCCGGCACCATCTCACCAAGCAACAGGCGGTCGCCGTCGACGAGGGTGTGCTTCTCGATCTGCTTGCCGTTGACACGGGTGCCATTGGTGGAGTCGAGATCGACGACCTCATAACCGCCATCATCGAGTTTGCGGAATTCGCAGTGGCTGGATGAGACCTCGTTTATCTTGATCTGGATCTGGTTGTCGAGCTCGCGCCCCACCCCGATCCGGTCGCCACGGAGCTCAAACAGTGTCGATTCGGCATCGGGGACGGAGACAATGAGGGAGTAGTTTTTCATTCGATCGACGGTGTTTATGACGGTGGATTATGGAGTCTCCACAGAAAAGATACTAAAAATTGTCTGTCGGGCAAGATCGAACTCTGTGTGCCTGCCGGATGTCAGCAGCCGAAACCGGTTGCGGCTCCAGGTCCGCCCGCGTGGCCGATGGAATCCTACACCTGCCTGGCAAAAAACATGTCTTCAGTCCAGGAGGCGATTGCGCCGCCTCGGTTGGTGTCCTTCGTGCGGATCAGATTCGCTCTCCAGCTCGTCTGAGCCTTGATGCTGGCTGCGCCTTTTGCGGCGAGCTGCTTGCGCAGCGACTCTGGCAGATCGGCGAGCGCGACCTCGCCGTTGTGGCTTTGTGTGAGAGCCTGCTGGACATTGAAATCTAGCCGAAAAATGATGATGAGATGGCCGCCTGTGCGGTAGTCTTGATCTGAATATGCGCCTCTTTTCTTACCTTCTCCTCTTCACGCTATTTGTCTCAGGACAGGTGGTGCGGTCGGTGCCGATTGATTATGGCGCGCAGGTGCGACCGGTGTTGGAGGCGAACTGCTTCAAGTGCCACGGCGAGAAAAAACAGAAGGGCGAGCTGCGACTCGATACGCTCTCGGGTAGTCTGCACGATGACCGGCAGGCGGCCGAGCGCTGGCATGATGTGCGCGAGGCACTGCAACTCGGCGAGATGCCGCCCGAGGACGAGCCGCCTCTGGCTGATGGCGATCGGCAGGCGCTGATCGGATGGATCGATCAGGAGATCGACGCGCTGGTCGCGGCGAGCAAGAACACTGACGGCCGCGTCGTCCTGCGACGAATGAACCGCGTTGAATACCAGAACACGATGCGCGACCTAATCGGCATCAATACGGAGTTTGCGAAAAATTTACCGCCGGAGGGATTGTCGGAGGACGGCTTCCAGAACAACGGCTCGGCGCTGCAGATGTCCGATCTACAATTGGAATACTACCTCGAGGCGGCGCGCGACGCGTTGCGGAGTGCGATCGTAAGCGGGCCAGCGCCTGAGGTCTTCACCCACACCATCACCAAGACGACGGTCGACAAAGGCCGCGGTAGCGCGGTGCTCGACGACGACCAACAGTTCATCGCTAAGCTCCTGACCTACCCGAGCGAGGGTGAATTTCTCATCCGGGCGAAGGCGCGCGCCAAGTTCGTCAATGGCCGCGGTTACCCGCAACTGCGCGCGGCAGTCGGGTATCGTGCCGACGTGCAGGCACCGCGCGCATTCATGGAGCCGGTCGACGTGAGTAGCGAGGATTGGCAGAGCTTCGAGTTTCGCGATCGCATCGAGCACTTCCCGCTGCCGAGCAAGACGCAGAGCAAATTCCCTGGCCTGCTGGTGTGGCTCGACAACGCCTACGCCGAAGGGCACGACAAGCCGCTTAAGCCGAAGAGGAAGAAAAAACCGAAAAAGAAAAAGGGGAGCAAAGACGACATCGCTGTCGCAGGGTTAGAAGAGCAAGCGGTGGCGCTCACCTACCCGACGATCGAGATCGAATCGATGCAATTCACCGGGCCGATCTTTGAGCAATGGCCACCGCGACATCACAGACGCATCCTGTTCGAGGATCCGCGCCGCGAGACCGACCAGCCGGCCTATGTGGCTGCGGTGATCAGGCAATTCATGCAGCGCGCATTCCGGCGACCGGTCGAGCGCGATGAGGTCGCGCCGTATCAGAGTTTTTTCCAGAAGGCGCGCGCTGGTGACACGTCGTTTGAGGAAGCGATCCGTGAGGCGCTGGCGATGGTGTTGATCTCGCCAGATTTTCTCTATTTGGTCGAGCCATCTGGAAACACCAAACGGCGGGTTAACGATTGGGAGTTGGCCTCGCGCTTGTCCTACTTCCTATGGAGCACGATGCCGGACCAGCGATTGTATGCACTCGCGAAATCGGGGACGCTGCGCGAGCCGGACGTGCTGCGGGCGGAAGTTGAACGGATGTTGGAG
>JBLHKE010000528.1:0-5662 GCA_047619485.1 Verrucomicrobiales bacterium
GGTCGCTCGATGCCGCGCCAGGCTCGGACGAAGCGCTGGGTCGCGAGTTTTGGTGGTAGTGATAGTGATGCATACAGGCGGTTCTCGGCAGGGAGTTCGGCGGCGGTGGGCGAATCGAGGAATTTCGCCAGCTCTTCAGGCCAGCGTTCGAGAGCCGCACGCACGAGATAACGTTCGAACTCGCGGTCATAGGCTGAGCCGGCAGGGGTCGGTTTTCCGTGGCGACCGCCCCAAGGTATCTCACCGGCAGCGTTTGCTCTGATCGCCGGTTTGGCGAAGGTGATCAGCGCGGGGATCGATTCGGCGCCGCCCCTGGCGAGGGTGTGGATCGCTTGCGCCCTGACTTGAGGATCCGGGTCATCGGCATCGCTGGCGTCTGCGATGACCGCGGCCACCTCGCGGCGGATGTTGCGGTTTTCTGATTTGGCCAGTTCGTCCAGCATTACCTCGTCAGCCTGACCCAAGTCACGTAGCGCCCATAGCGCGTGAATGCGTGTATCCGCTCCGGTGTTGTCATCTTTCGCCAGTGTCTGAAGCTGCGGGGTGAGCGCCTTCGCCTCGCGGAACACAATCTGCCGCCAGGCCGCTCGCTTCGCCCAGGTCGAATCCGATTTCAGCTGTTCGACGAGCTGCGCGTCAGGGAGTTTTGCGATGTCTGGCACCTCGCGACTTGTCTGTGATACATGGCGCACGCGCCAGACTCGACCGCGGGTTTTGTCGCGGTCTGGGTGATTGCGTGGCACTTCGTTGTGCGAGATGATCTTATTGTACCAATCGGTGATGTAGAGGCAGCCGTCAGGGCCGAAGCTGATCGCGATCGGGCGGAACCACTCGTCGTCGCAGCTGAGAAAATCTTCTAGCCGTTCCATCTTGTAGCCGCCGTTGTCCCCGTCGCTCACCTTCACGGCATTGATCGTGCGCGTGATTGGGTTGGCGACCAACATGACGTCTTTCCACGGGGAGGGGAAGCTGCCGCCGGCGTCCTCTGAGAGCGCGAGTCCGGAGAGGCCGGTGCCGCCGAGTTTGAAGGTCGCGACCGGTGGTGCGACCGGCGCGTAGGGTTTGAACTTCTGGTTACCGATGCCGGGGTAGCTCGAACCTATCTGCAACGGCGCGACGGAGTAGTTCATGTCGTTGGCCTCCTGGAGGAACATCTCGCCCTCGCGGTTGAGGACGAAACCCCAGATGTTGTTGAGGCCGTAGGCGATGGTTTCGAAATCGGATCCGTCCGGGCGGAACCGGCCCATCTTGCAGTAGTCGAACGAGACCGGTTGGTTGTCACCAGCGACGACCTTCGAGCGGTTGAACGCGCCCTGTGCCATCGCGATCCACCCTCCGGGAAGCATGGTGAACTGGTGTGGCATCAGGTGCGAATCCTGCACGCCAAACCCTTTCACCAGCACTTTTTTCGAATCGGCTCTTCCGTCGCCGTCGGTGTCGTCGAAGAATTGAATTTCGGGCCCCTGTCCGACGATGGCTCCGTTTTTCCAAGGGAGTAGCCCCATCGGCATCGCTAGGCCGTCGGCGAATGTGCGTCCGGTGTGCGGGCCTTTTTTCAGCGGATCGTCAAACACGATAACGCGGTCCCTTCCACCGTTCTTCCACAGTGCCATCGCCTGCTCGGGCGTCTCGTTGGCGTCGACTGGGTAGTCGGTGGCGGTGATCGCCCACATGCGACCAGAGTCGTCGAATTGCACCGTGATCGGTTTTGGCAATCCAGTCTCCTCGCTGGCGACGAGTTCGACCTCGTAGCCTTCGGGCACCTTGAATGTTTTCAGTTGTTCGGCCGGGGTGAGAGGGGATTCCTTGCGCTCGAACTCTTCGATGGTGATGTCCTTGAACTCGACCTTGGCCGCGCCGCCAGAGTGCACTTGCACCGCGATTTTTCCCTCGGTCGAAATTTTCTGGTCGAGCTCCATGTAGTCGACTGTGATCACTCCATTAATCCAGAGGCGTGAACGGCGCCCTTCGCAGCGAATGACGTACTCGTTCCAATCATTACGCTTCACGGCTGGTCCGACTTTTTTGATGTCGGATTTGGCGATGATTTTGTTGCGGCGGTGCTCGTCGTAGATGCAGCCCCACCACTCGACATCACCGATGTCCGCCTGGTAGCCACTGGCATGACCATCGGGGCGCTCGATGGAACGGAACTGGATGCCGCTGTTGATCAGGCCTGTCTTGGGATCGCCGGTGAGCCGGAACTGGCAGCGAAACTCGAAGTCGGCGTAGGACTTCTCTGTGAACAGGAAGAAGTTGCTGGTGATCTTGTTCTTCAGATCACCAGACGTGATCGCACCGTTTTCGACGCGCCAGTTCTCGGGGTGTTTCGATGTCCAACCGCCGAGGGTCTTGCCGTCGAAAATCGGAATTGGCGCGGCTTGGGTCGTCGCAGATACGAACAAGAAGATAAGAACATAAAAAGATTTCATGGGGAGCATAGCTAGCGAAGATTGCCCCAATGTGCGCCTAAATGCCTGTCTAATTTCTGCACAAACGGATACCGGATATCCACCTACTCCGGGTTGGGTAGTGTTTTTTAATGCGAGTATCATGCATTAACACGCTTAGTTTAATGCAATTAAAGTGCAATAGTTTTGCCCTTAGATCACCCAATCATCTTTATTTCCGGGTCTTTTTGCTGTTATCGTAATAGGACTAAGCAGTGCATCTGCCGAATCTTGGTCCTGTCAGACGCCAGAGCACCGGTATCAGAGTGGTTCTGGAGCGCCGCTGGTGCACCACTTCTGGACCGAGCTGGCGTTGAATCACCGTAATCTATTTTTGGACCATTCATTTCGGTCCGGAGATTAGGGCGTGGAACACGAGATCGAATTGGAGCTGGAGTGGGCGCTGGCGGATCGTTTCGGGATAATCGCAGAGTTACGAGCCTGTCGCGCTTAGAGGATTCGATCAAAACGTTTTAGCATTCCGATCCAGATCCGCTTGATGGGGAGGATTTGAGTGGATTCAATGATGATTCAGCGGGCCGGTTTAGACGTATTACAAAATGATTCTTGCCGGATCGGGTAAGTCCGGCAGGCCCATACTTTATGTGATCGAGGGAGACGTCGACGGATTCGGTGACATCGCCTTGGTGCGACCGGTGTTACTGGTGAAGCGGGATCGATTTTTATTTTTACTGACAGCGAAACTGGAGATTGGCTGGCCGACCGGCGATGAGGATCTCGAGTTTGGTGATGAGTTCTCGTGGACGCCATGGTTGGATCTGGGAAACTGGTGGACGCAGCACGCGCAGTTTGTTTCGGGAAATGACTGGTTTGGCAGTGCAGCCTTGATCAAGATCTTCGGGCGTGGGAGTCATCAGCGGAAACTATTCTGTGTGCACCTGGAAGGTCTACAGAGCCTGTTGTTAGAGATCGGCGCCTAAGCAGAAGGCATGAATGGGCATGCTCTTATGGATTTAAGGCGTAGTGCCCGGGAGTCTTTTCGTGGAGCCTGACTAAAAAAAGGCTTGCAATTAATGACTTATAAGTCCAGGATTTAGGTATGCCACGAGCGCGCCCGGTTTTACCGACCTTGTCTTCGAGTTCCCATTACCACTGCCTGAGTCGTGTTGTGGATCGGAATTTTGTGTTCCATGAACATGAGCGGGATGTGTTCCGCAAGGTCCTGCGGCAGGCGGAGGCGTTTTCTGGTGTGCGGGTGTTGACTTGGACGATCCTCTCGAATCACTTCCATGTGCTGGTCGCGGTTCCGCCGCGGCCGGAGGTCGAACTGGGTGATGATGAGATCTTGGAGCGGTGCCGGGAGCTCTATTCCGCCGACTCGATGATCGCGATCGAGTGGGAATTTGCCGAAGCGCAGCGACTCGGCGGGAGGGTGATGCAGGAATTACGAACCCGCTACCTGAAGCGCATGTGGGACTTGAGCGAGTTCATGAAGACGCTGAAACAGAGGTTCACGCTTTGGTTCAATCGCGAACACGAGCGCGTCGGGGTGCTGTGGGAATCGCGTTTCAAGAGCGTGATCGTGGAGGGGCACTGGAACTCGCTGTTGAAGGTGGCGGCCTATATCGATTTGAACTCTGTGAGGGCTGGGCTTGCGGATGACCCGAAGGACTATCGGTGGTGTGGTTACAGTGAGGCGGTGGCGGGGGATCGGGCGGCGCGCAGGGGGCTCTCTAGCGTGCTGGCGGATCTGAAGCCGAAGGCGCACTGGGGGAATATCGGACCACGTTATAGGAAGGTGCTATTCGGTATCGGCGAAAAGCATTCCAATCGCGCCGGGTTGTCGCGGGCGGCGGTGGCGAAGGTTTGGGCAGCTGGGGGAAAGTTGTCGCTGGCGCAGCTTTTGCGCTGCCGGGTGCGCTACCTCAGCGATGGCGTAGCGATCGGGCGAGAGGCGTTCGTGGAATCGGTTTTTGCCGTGCTGCGGGAGAGATTCGTGGAGGGGCGGGAGAGCGGAGCGCGGCGGATGCGAGGAGGGGGAGGCTGGGGGGAGTTGCGGACGATGCGCGCGCTGCGTGTCCGCCCGGTCGAGCCGAGCGGTTGATTTTCCCGTCGCATTCGTTTGCGGAATTCTGCGCCATTAGAAGTCAGGGGCGCCAGAAAAATTAGCTGCTGAATCTGCCTGCGCATTGCCGATTCACCGATCAGTTTTGTCGGGATTGGAAAATTTAATTCTCTAGGCTTCGATTGTAAATCGAAGTTATGGCGAACTGGCGCCTTCCACCAAGACGTGGAGGTGTATGCTCTTGTGGATTTAAGATATGGTGCACGGGAGGCTTTTCGTAGAGTCTGAGCGTTGCCTAACCCGACCACCATGATGAACTATTCTGCCTCTTCTCCTTCCTTCCTCCGCAGCAGTCTCGTCTTGAGCGTTCTGATCTGTGCGAACCTATTGGTCTGCTTTGATCTCCCTGCCGTCGCGGATCAAATACGGGGGTTCCGGACACTCCAACTATCGGACGAGTTTCACGCCGAGGGCGCGGCGCTGGCCGATTTGGATAACGATGGTGACGCGGATATCGTCTATGGTCCGTTCTGGTTCGAGGGTCCAACTTTTGAAAAACGGAACCTAATCTACAAGCCGAACCGGTTCGCTGCGGCCACTTATTCGAACAACTTCGTTGTTTACGCGGACGACCTCGATGGGGACGGGTGGCAGGATGTCCTAGTTTTGGGATTCCCGCGGCGGGCAGCATCGACCTACTGGTTCAAGAATCCCGGGAAGGGCGGCGGCGATGCTCTGTGGCAAAAGTTCGAGGTCTTCGACGCGGTCGGCAACGAGTCGCCAGTCTGGGGGGATGTCACCGGTGATGGGAAGAAGGAGATCTTGTGCTCGATTGACGGTAGGTTCGGTTTTGTCGCTCCAGCGAACCGTGCGAGGCCGGAGCAGGCGTGGGAGTTCACACCTATTTCGCCACCGAAGACTACGGGCGGAATGTTCACCCACGGGTTGGGGTTCGGAGATGTAAATGGCGACGGGCGAAGTGATGTATTGGAAAAGACCGGTTGGTGGGAGCAACCTGAGGGGGGCGGGATGTGGAAGAAGCACGCGTTTCCTTTTTCCGGAGCCGGGGGTAGCCAGATGTTCGCCTATGATATCGATGGTGATGGTGACAGCGACATCGTCAGCGCGATCCACGCACATGGCTACGGGTTGGCCTGGTTCGAGCAGCGCTCGGGCGGCGATGGAA
>JBLHKE010000529.1:0-5645 GCA_047619485.1 Verrucomicrobiales bacterium
GCTTGGGGTGTCGCCCAGTTCGAACGGCGACTTCAAGTGCACCTCGTCGCCCGCAGAGAGCCAGTCCTCGCCTTCAAATGGATCGTGATGTTCCTCGCCCTGATCAGGACTGGGAGAGTCGCTCCCGTCCGATTCGGAATCCTTGATCAGATCGCCGAGATCGCGATCGAGAGCAGGATCAGCCAAGCGTGGATCAATCGACAGCGCGATGCGGTAATGTCTAGCCGCAAGCGGGTAGTCAGCATCGTCCGCACTGCAGAGCGTCCGGCACAGGAACAGGTGCCCCTCGGCAAAGTTTGGGAATGACTCCACCACTCCATGCGCACGCACTTCAGCCTCGGAGATCTCGCCTTGGAAGAAGAGAGACCGAGCGATGCCGAGATGGCCTGAGGGGTGGGTCGGGTACTTCTCGAGGATGCCGCGATAGATCGTCAGCGCTTCGCTCCACGCGTAGGTATCCTCGCACTTGCGTGCATAGACGAGGCGCAGAGGGAGATTTTCAGGAGAGTTGTCGAGTGCATCACGGAGAGAGTTCAAAATGGTTGTGTCGGGGTTGTTGGCTTCAGTGGTTTCCGGAGACCATTGAAAGCAAAAACCGGACCGGGTGCAAAACGAAATCGTCACACATCGAAACTAGTTTCCACAACGTCTGTGGATGTTCTAACCGCTATGGCGCGCCACAGGAATTCCCAGTGCGCCAGCAAACATTTCTCACAGTTCGAGAAAGTTCTTTAGCAGGTGCTTACCAACTCCCGTGAGGATCGATTCCGGGTGGAACTGCACTCCGTGGATAGGGTATTGCTTGTGCCGGACGCCCATGATTTCGCTTTCTTCGGTCTCGGCTTCCGCTACGATTTCTAGGCACTCAGGCACCGAGTCGCGTTGGATAATAAGGGAATGGTAACGCGTCGCCTCGAACGGATTCTCCAAGCCGGCGAACACCCCGTTGCCATCATGTTTCACCAGCGAGGTCTTGCCGTGCATGAGCTTCTCCGCGCGCACGACCTCACCTCCGAATACATCTCCGATACACTGGTGACCAAGGCAGACACCAAGAATTGGGGTGTTTTCGCCGAACTTCCGCACCACGTCGCAGCTGATCCCCGCCTCCTTTGGAGTGCGTGGTCCCGGCGAGATGCAGATCTTCTCCGGGGCCAACTTCGCAATCTCTTCTAGGCTGATTTTATCATTGCGGTGAACCTGCAAATCTGCGCCGAGCTCGCCAAAATACTGCACGAGGTTGTAGGTGAACGAGTCGTAGTTGTCGATGACCAGCAGCATGAGTTCGCTTGGGGTTAGATGATCTCTTTGGCGCGCTCGATCGCGCGCATCAGCGCAGCCGCCTTGTTGACAGTCTCGTTGAATTCATACTCCGGATCCGAGTCCGCCACTACCCCCGCACCCGCTTGCACGTAGACTTTATCGTCTTTCACCACCGCCGTGCGCAGCGCGATGCACGAGTCGTGATTACCATCGAAACCGAAGTAACCGACCGCACCAGAATAGGCACATCGCTTATTCTTTTCGAGTTCGTTAATAATCTGCATCGCCCGAACTTTTGGCGAACCGCTCACGGTGCCAGCGGGGAACGTCGCGCGCATCACGTCGTAGGCATTCTTATCAGAGTGCAGCTTACCAGAGACGCTGGAGACGATGTGCATCACGTGCGAGTAGCGCTCGATCACCATCAGGTCGTCGACTTCAACGCTCCCGTACTCAGAGACACGTCCGACATCATTACGGGCGAGATCGACCAGCATGATGTGTTCTGCACGCTCCTTCGGATCCGCTAACAATTCCTCGGCGAGCGCATCGTCTTCCTTTTCGGTCTTCCCACGCCAGCGAGTGCCAGCGATCGGGCGGATGTCGATCTTTCCATCGATGGCTCGCACGTGAACCTCCGGCGAGCACCCGACCAACGCGAAGTTGTCCGGGAACTGCAGGCAGAACATGTAGGGGGAAGGGTTGACGCTGCGCAGCGCGCGGTAGAGGTCGATCGGAGAACCCCCGTAATCGGCCTCGAAGCGCTGTGAGGGCACGACTTGGAAAACATCGCCCGCGTGGATGTACTCACGAGCCTTGTCGACCATCGCCATGTATTCCTCCCGACTGGTGTTGCTCGCCATCGGCGGCGCGTCGGTCGACGAGTAGGTCAACAGCGGCTTGAACATCACGGCGGTGGAAAGCTTCATCACCAGCGCGTTGACCTTGCGCCGGGCAGAATCATACGCGGCCTCCACATCGGCGTGTTCGTCGACAAACACGTTGGCCACCGCCTTGATGCGCCGGTAGCGGTGGTCGAAAATCACCACGGTGTCGGTGATCATGAACACCATGTCCGGCACCCCGAGGGTGTCCTCCGGAGGGTCCGGCACCGTCGGTTCAAAGAATCGGACGGTGTCATAGGAGAGATAACCGACAGCCCCGCCCGAGAAAACTGGCAGATTCTCGTCGGCGACCGGCCTGTATTTCGCCATCAGATTCTCGAGGTCTTTGAGCGGATCATCCTCGGATTCGAAGGTCTGGACATCGCCGTCCTGGGTGATGGTCACCTGCTTGCCCCTCGCCTGGAAAACCGTGCGCGGATCGCTACCCACAAACGAATAACGGCCTAGTTCATCGTGCGTTTCGGCCGACTCTAGCAGGAAACAATATTGCCCGTTGGTCAGCTGCTGGAACGCCGCAGTCGGCGTCTCGTAGTCCGCCGTGAGCTCGGTGTACACCGGAATCAGGTTCCCCTGCCCACTGCGGGCACGAAACTCTTCGAACGATGGCTTTAACGGCAGATTTTCCACGATATCGTGCGCCACAATGCCCTCACCGCCGCGCTTTGCAAGTCGCGGGAATACGCCCTTTACCCGTAGCCTCTCCCAGCCAACAATACCCGCAATGTCCATTCGCTCACTCATCCACGACGATTTCCTACTGCAGTCCCCCAGCGCGCAGAAACTCTACCATGAGTTCGCCAAACCGATGCCGATCATCGATTACCACTGCCACCTGCCGCCGGAGGAGGTCGCCAACGACAAGCGCTTCTCGAGCATCACGGATTGTTGGCTCGGCGCAGACCACTACAAATGGAGGGTGCTGCGCTCCAACGGGGTCGACGAACACTTCATCACTGGCGATGCCGACGACTGGGAAAAGTTCGAAAAATGGGCGGCGACCATGCCGAAGCTGCTCTGCAATCCGATGTACCACTGGACCCACCTAGAGCTCTCGCGCTACTTCGACGTCGACGAACTCCTCGGCCCGGACAACGCCCGCGAGATTTTCGACCACTGCAACGCGCGCATCGCGTCGGATGAATTCTCTGCCCGCCAACTGATCGAGAAATCCAAGGTGGTCGCCATCTGCACCACCGATGATCCCTGCGACACCCTCGAGCACCATCGAGCGGTCGCCGCAGATGAAAACTTCAACTGCAAACTACTCCCAGCCTGGCGCCCGGACAAAGGAATGTGCCCGGAGCTGCCCGGCTTCAATGATTGGATCAACCGGCTCGGCTCAGTCGCGGAGATCGAAATCACCGATTTCGAGAGCTACCTCGCCGCGCTGAAGAAGCGCCACGATTTCTTCCACGCAGAAGGCTGTCGGCTCTCCGATCATGGCATCGAGACCTTCTACGCCGACGACTACATCAGGACGGAGATCGAGACAATTTTCGACTGCATCCGCGATGGCGAAACGATCAGCGACGTGGACGTCTCCAAATTCAAGTCCGCCATGCTCTACGAATTCGCGGTGCTCGATGCCGATCGCGGCTGGGTGCAGCAGTTCCACTTCAGCCCGACCCGCAACAATAGCCGGCGCCTGTTTGAGAAACTGGGACCGGACATCGGCTGCGACTCGATCAGCGACCTCCCCGTCGCTGCCGCGATGTCGAAGTTCCTCGACCTCCTCGACTACGAGGGCAAGCTCACCAAGACCATCCTCTACAACCTCAACCCGCGCGACAACGAGGTCGTCGGTGCGATGCTCGGCAACTTCCAGGACGGGAGCGTTCCGGGCAAAATGCAAATGGGCAGCGGCTGGTGGTTCAACGACCAGCTCGACGGAATGAAGCGCCAGATCGACTGCCTGTCGCAGCTCGGCCTGCTGAGCCGCTTCGTCGGGATGCTCACCGATAGCCGCTCGTTCCTGTCCTACACGCGCCACGAGTACTTCCGGAGGCTCCTGTGCAACCTCCTCGGCACGCAGATGGAGGAGGGACTCCTGCCCATGGATTTCCAGTTAGTCGGCGGAATGATTAGCGACATTTGTTACAATAACGCCGCAGAATACTTCGACTTCGGAGTGCAGCCGATGCTACCCTAGCTGTGACTTTTTGGTCGCCGCGAAATGAATTCCCCTACCCTCATCTTGGTGACGTTCGCCATCTGGCTAACGTCCGCTTCGGCGCAGTCCGTTTTCATCAACGAACTGCACTATGACAACGCCAGCAACGACGCCAATGAAGGGGTCGAGATCGCCGGGCCAGCCGGCACGAATCTCACCGCCTACAAGCTGGTATTCTACAACGGCTCCAATCGCAGGCTCTATGGTGAACTCCCGCTCGGCGGCACCATTCCGGCACAGAACGGCACCGCTTTTGGCACTGCCTTTTTCTCACGTGCTCCGATCCAGAACGGTGCCCCCGACGGCCTCGCACTAATAGATACGGTCGCCAATTCCGTCGTCCAGTTCCTCAGCTACGAGGGCAGCTTCACCGCGATCGACGGCGACGCGATCGGCGAGATCTCGACCGACATCGGCGTTAGAGAAGGGAACGGTTCAGTCAACAACTCCCTGCAGCTGACCGGCAGCGGCGCAGTGTATTCAGATTTTGCCTGGCAATCACCAAGCCCCGCCAGCCCCAACATGATCAACTCCGGCCAGACATTCATCGGCGCTGGCAATCCGTCCATCACTCTAACACTGATGCCATCAACCCTCAGCGAGGGCACCAGCACGACCGCCACCCTCGCGCTGTTCCCGCCCCCGGCCGAAACAGTGACGGTGTCTATCCAGAATTCCGACACCAGCGAACTCAGCGCCCCACTGCGCGTCTCCGTCCCGACCAGCGGCAGCACCACCTTCACCGTCGGCGCCATCGACGACTTGATCAACGACGGCACCCAGAGCGCCACGCTCACCGCCAGCGCCCCGATCTACGATCCGGGTTCTGCCACCGCCCTCGTCCAGGACATCCAGGCAGCGGTGCGCGGCACCGGCATCCGCCTCGCGACGATCAACACGCTCAACGGGGTCGGCTCGCGCAACTCCCCGGAGTACGAAGCGCTGCGGACATTGATCGAACGACTCGAACCCGACATCATCGGCTTCCAGGAAGTCGCTAGGACGAGCGACTTCTTCGACCTGCGCAATCTGGTCGAGGATCTCGGGTTCCCGCATCTCGCCACCACCGACGACGACTTCGCTGGCCAAGCTTACGTCGGAGGCGAATTTTCAACCAGCCAGAACGTCGCCATCGCCAGCCGCTTCCCGATCACCAGCGCGACGCAGATCGAACGCGGTTCGACCGGGCGCAAAGAGATGACGCGATACCCGCTGATGGTCGAGATCGATGTCCCCAACACCGACAACGACCCGGTCGTCGTCGTGGTGCACTACAAGGCGAGCCAAGACGACGCCAGCCGCTACCG
>JBLHKE010000530.1:0-5645 GCA_047619485.1 Verrucomicrobiales bacterium
CCAACTCGCTTGTCGGTGTCGTCGATTCCGGCTTCCCGATTCTGCTGGCAGACGAGGGCGGGCGTCGGCTGACGCCCTCGGCGGTCTACTACCCTGAAGATGGGGCGGCCGCTGTGGTCGGCGAAGCGGCCCTTCGCATGCGCGGGGTGGCGCCGGGCAGGGTGGTGACTTCGATCAAACGTCTGATCGGCCGGCGCGTGGATGAGGTGGGTGGCGACTCGCCGTTTCAGGTCGTGGCTGGAAGTGACGGCGCGGCGGCGGTGTCGATCGGTGGGGTGGCAACTTCCCCCGAGGAGGTCTCGTCTGTGATTCTAGCGCATCTGAAGGCGGTCGCGGAAAATGCGATGGAGACCGTGATCAGCAAGGCGGTGATCACCGTGCCGGCCTATTTCAATGACGCGCAGCGCCAGGCGACCAAGTCGGCAGGGGAGATGGCGGGCTTAGAGGTGGTGCGGATCGTTAATGAACCGACCGCGGCTGCGCTGGCCTATGGCTTGGATAAACTCGGCGAGAAATCAAGGGTGGCAGTCTACGATCTCGGCGGGGGAACCTTTGATATTTCGGTGTTGGAGTTAA
The DNA here is from genome assembly GCA_047619485.1 of Verrucomicrobiales bacterium. GTDB lineage: Bacteria > Verrucomicrobiota > Verrucomicrobiia > Verrucomicrobiales > DEV007 > JBLHKE01. The sequence continues at coordinate 577 of JBLHKE010000530.1, forward strand.
ACGCTGGCGTATTCCAAGTGCTTGCGACCCACGGCGACACACGGCTTGGTGGTGATGACATCGATGCTGCATTGGCCGAGTTTTTGTGGTCGGAGGCGGAGATTGAGGGGGAGTTGATCGGGGCGGACCTGGCGCTACGGGGCAAGTTTTTTCAGGCGGCCGCGGCGGCGAAAGTAGCACTGTCCTCTGCGGAGGTTGCTGCGATCAGGTTGCCGTTCTTCGATGGCGAGAACAGTTTCGAATACGATTTGGAATTGGTTGAATTCGAGCGGATCGCGCGGCCCATCGTGCTCCGCACCAAGTCGCTCTGCCGGGCGGTGTTGGCAGATGCAGGGTTGGCGGCAGAGGACTTGGACGAGGTCGTGCTAGCTGGGGGCAGCACGCGCACGCCACTGGTCGCGCGCATGGTGGGTGAGTTTTTTAGCAAGCAGCCAAACGTATCGCAGAACCCGGATGAAGTGGTAGCCATGGGGGCGGTGGTGCAGGCCGGGGTGCTCTCCGGGGTGATGAGAAATGTGGTTCTGTTAGACGTGACGCCGCTGTCATTGGGGATCGAGACCTTCGGCGGCCTGATGAACGTGATCATCCCACGCAACACAACGATCCCAGCCAAGCGCGGTGAGTTGTTCACCAATGCCGTCGCTAACCAGGAATCGATGGCGATCCGCGTGCTGCAGGGCGAGCGCGAATTGGCAAAGGATAATTGGCGTCTGGGCGAGATCGAGGTGCCGTTCACCAGGGGGGCGAAGGGCAGCGCACGTGTCGGGGTGCAGTTTGAAATCGACGAAAATGGGATTTTGGAAATCCTGACGCGTGATACTGCGACCGGGGAGGATCGTATCTTGCAGATCGAGAGCGCGGCAGTCGATGTCGAGGACGAGCGGGTCGAGGCGATGGTTTCGGAGTCAGTCGAACATGCCTTCGAAGACATGAACGCGCGCTTGTGGACCGAGGCCAAATTGAAGTCGGACGAACTTCTGCCGGCAGTTGCGCAGGCGCTGGAGGTGGCGGGTGATGCCTTGGATGCCGCGCAGCGTGAGGCGGTCGAGTCCGGGGTGGCGGCGGTCGAGGTGGCGCTGGAGTCCGGTGAGGTGCGTGCGCTGAAGCAGGCCAATGAAAATCTGGATCGGGCGACGGAGGAGCTGGCGGCGATCTTGGTCGAGCGCGCGATGGAGGGGCGGAGCTAGCGGCCGACCACTAGCTCGGAACAGGCTTGCGTGACCACCTGCTTGCGAGCTGCGGGAATCGGGGCTAGGCAAGGACGCTGATTATTCCTAAGATCAGAGTCGAGAGTCCCCCAGCTGTGCATTTTCCATATTTTTCATGAGTTCTCCAGAGATCAAATTCGACTGCCCCAAATGTAGCGAGGGTCTTGCAATCGATCGGCGTGCGATCGGTCATCAGGTTGCGTGTCCATTTTGTAAGGATCCGATCACGGTTCCCGAGGTGGAAGAACCTGCCGAGATTTCGGTCGAGCCGATTCCGGTGAGACAGGAGTTGCCGTCACAGATATCGGGTTCTCCGAGCTTGGAAGATCTTGCGAGTTCACGCCCTAAGGCGCCAGTGGAGAAATTGGAGCAGAGCGGGAAGGTGGCCGGGAACGATGATGGCCTAGCTCCTGCGCAGGCCGGTGATGTGAAGAAGGGCGGGCTTCCTCCGAAGCGGAAGCCGGGAGAGCAGCCAAAGGCCGTGGCGGAATCCGCAGCCGGCACTGCCGTCGGAAATCCTCCGATGTCACCAGATCGTGGGGGCGTGCCGGTGCCGCCAGCGGCGGCACCACAGCGTCGTGTCACACCGCCGCCACCTGCTCAACCACTAACGGTAGCATTGGTTCCTGATGAAAGTCAGGCGGAAGCTTTTCAAGCGCAGTCGAACGGCGACCTTCCGGCGGGCTACGAGGAGAAAGTGCGCAGCAAGCGCAAGCGTCGCAATCCGGACGAACACCGGCTCAACCCCCGCGAGCATCCGAAGATGGTGCCTTTCGACGAGGTCGTCGACGAGGCGTCGTTTCGGCGTCATCCGGGAACTGGGAGAATGCCCTGGTGGAAAAAGTTGGGCGTGTTCGGGGCGATCCTGGGCATCATCGGCTGCATCGTGCTCGCTATAGTGAAAAAGCAGCAGCTCGCCGCGCCGAACGAGAACTTGCGGCCGGTCGAGCAGGGGCCACTCGACTCGGAATTCAAGATTGCCGACAAGCTAATCAATGCGTTTCTCGCTGCGGATTCGGTGACGGAGAAGATGAGCTTCATCCGTGTCCCGATCACAAAAATCGATGGCTACCCGAGCCTGAAGGAGCGGGTGGACGACTACTATTCGATCAACAGCAACCCATTGTTGTATCCGGGCACGACGGAGTTGATCGAGCAGGGAGACACCGAGTTCCTGAAAATCGAGATGAAGAACAGTTTGATGAGCAGCTTCGTCTACTTCGAAAAATCGGCCACTGGCTACGCTTTGGATTTTGATAGTTTTGTCGGTTACAACCCGGTCAGCTGGAAGGTGTTTTTGGTTAATCCTACTGAGGATACGGAGCCGCAAATTTTCCGCCTGATCGTCGAGCCCGAGGAATTTTACACCGGGCGCTTTCAGGACAAGACGCGTTATAAGAGTTACAGGATTACCGACATGGTCTCGTCGATGGATGCGATCGCTTACCTCGTTCGCGGCACCACCGCCGCCGATGCGATCGAGGTGGAGTTTGATAAATTGAAGGGCTACGAAGCGCAGCGCCTCTTGATCGTCGCAGAGGTCAATCTCGATGAGCGCGGAGTGGATGGAAAGGATCTCACCTACATCGATAAGGTGCTGCGGATGAGTTGGCTGCTGCCTTAGGGCTTGTCAGTAAATAGCTGCTACAATCTGCTGGTTATTTTGGCCATCACCGGCGTTAGCTTCCAACTCAAATAGCCCGCTATAATCGCTGAAATCTGCCTTGGTGCTGGCTAAGATTCCTGTGCATCTTTAGTGGGCAGCTCCGGAAACCTGCTGTGGAAATGGGGCGCAGAGAAAATTCCCGCTGGCGAGGCGATAAACGCTAAGCTATCTGATGATAGTGGGCGCTTTAGCAACGAAGACAGCGGGGATTTTATCAAGCTCCAACCCACATGAGGTTTTCGGAGGTGCCCTAGTATGACTTATTTCCTGACAACCCCTTAGAGGTCGCTCAATGATGCCGTAGCTCGTCGAGCAAGATCTTCCACCCCGCAGATTCGGTCGCGGGTCGGAATAGGTCGGCGCGCGGCTCCAACTGGGATGCTAGCATATGCAAGAACGTCGCGTCGGGCTGGCAGCACCGCTCGATGAGTTGAGCGAGGGCGCGAGCATCACTAACGGGGAAATAGCCACCGTAGTCTCTGCCAAGAAATCCGATGTTGGCGGGAGTTTCTGTCGCGAGCACTGGCGTGCCCAGCACGATCGATTCGCACACGGCGTTGGAGCCACCTTCGGTTTTGCCCGTGTTGATGGTAGCATGGCTCGAGCGGATGGCGGCGGCGACTTCCTCACGGGGAATCGGCGTCGACCAGTGGTAGCGGTTTTCCCGACGCATCCAACCGAGCGCCTCCGCTTCTAGCCCCGCCTCGAGGGGGGTGCCGAAGTGTCGGGCCTCGATGGGCAAGGCTGCGTCGAGGTGTTGTAGAGCCCTCACCGTTAGAAACGGATCCTTGGTCTCTCTGAGATGGGCGAGGATCGTAAAGGTTTTTGGGGTAGCCGGCGGCTCAGGCAAGTTCTCTGTGATCGGCAGCTCAATCGACTTCCAGATGGTTCGGACTTTGGCGGCAAATTCAGCAGGCACGTCGGCTGCTGAATGGTCCTGGTAGGTCACAATGGCATCCGCGAGCCGCATGCCTTCGAGGGCGTCGGTGTCGCCGTTGGGGAGGTCTTTGTAGAGGTCGGTGCCGGTCGCGACCGCGATGATTGCCCGCTGGGGATAGCGGGCACGAAATGCCTTGATGGTGGGAAGCCCGCGTCTGGTGTGCAGCGCGATCAGCACGTTGGCATCCTGAGCCTGGTAATCATGGCAGGCGGCAGTCCGTAGCCCGAGGTCGGCGATGCGGCGTGCGATGCGATTTGCTGAGATGGAATTTCCCTGCAGGGACTCGATCGGGAATGGGGAGCTGACAAGGACATCGAGGCCGGGCATCATTTAGGTGGATTTTTTGGACGGGAGAGGATGTAATTGGCGCGTGATGAAAAAAATGAAGTGTTTGAATCAGCTCGCGCTGACTGGATTTCTGGTGATGATGGTGGCGTTCTTTCCGGCGTGCAAGACATTGGAGCGGAGCGAGCGTGTGCCGGAAGGGGAGCCAGGGGTGCGGACTGGATATTTGACCGCCAAGGTCGTGGCCTACCGGCACGCGATGGAGAATCAGCCAAAGGAGGACAAGCGCTACGGCGAGGGCTTCTATACTGCTGCAGGGATCGTGGACGAGGATCCCGCGCACGTAAAAGTACTGGTGGCGGCTCTCGATGACATGTTCCCGTCTGTGATCGAGGGCAGCAAGATCTACACGCGCGATGAGAACTCGAAGTGGTTCGAGGGGAAGCCCGCGGTGGTCTGGAATTCGCGGTTGATGAAGAAGACCGACGATCTGCACGTGTTCATCGTGCTCGGCTGGATGCACAGCAACCTGCTCTTCCAGTATTACGAATACGAGACGCGTTACCTGAAGAAGACGGACGCGTGGGAGGTGGTCGGATTCGAGCTGATCGACCGAGTTGTGGACTAGGAGCTTGCCGGATCGCAGCTGCACTGGATTTCTAGATCTCGCGCAACGACGCTAAGGGGAAAGCGACGGATAAATGATTATTAGATGCGCAGGATTTTTGGTCAGCACCAAGGCGAATAAGGCGATCATAGCGGGCAATTTGAGCCGAATCCAATACAGGTGATGGCGAAAAAGACTAGTAGATATTGATTAGTTGTTTTTCGTTTTCCGATAAGGGATGATGAAGGGCACCTCGGAAAACCTCATGCGGGCTGGAGCTTGATAAAATCCCCGCTGTCTTCGTTGCTAAAGCGCCCACTATCACCAGATAGCTTAGCGTTTATCGCCTCGACAGCGGGAATT
>JBLHKE010000531.1:0-5645 GCA_047619485.1 Verrucomicrobiales bacterium
ACAGGCCTCACATCCATCGCGATCCCGGGGAGCGTTGAACGCCTCGAACCGAGCCCGTTTCAGGGATGCAGCAGCATGGTTTGCCTAGTGGTCGATCCGCAGAATCAGACCTTCGCCAGCTCTGATGGGATTGTTTTCAACAAATCGTTTTCCGAAATCCTCCGTTATCCCCAGGGGAAAAATGGTTCGAGCTACAACATCCCACCCGGGATCACCTCGATCGGCCGCGGTGCCTTCTACGGGTGCGACCAACTCAGCGACATCAATTTTTCGTCCGGTGTCTCAGTAATCGGCAGTAGTTCGTTTAACGGCTGCGGGAATCTGTCCGTGGTGACCCTCCCCGATTCGATCATCGAGGTCGGACCCGGCTCGTTTGAGGCTTGCGACGCGCTGCTAGCCGTCATCTTCCTGGGTGATGCACCGGACCTCACCGGCCACACCAACACAACCTTCGCTGACACCGCCTCCGGGTTCACCCTCCGCTACCTGAGCGGGAGTATGGGCTTCACCTCGCCTACCTGGTTCGGATACCCAGCGATAAGCATCGACGAGTCGAGCTTCCCCCCAGCGAGGTGGCTCCTAGAGCATGGTCTGCGACACGACGCCAATTTGCATCAGGATCTGAACGGCGACGGCGTGAGCCTGCTCGTCGCCTACGCCCTAGACCTCGACCCCAACCTGAATCTACAAAGCGCGCTGCCTCGGCCGGTTCTGAGCAGCGGTTCACTGAGCCTGAGCTACCACTCGATCAGTCCCGGCATTACCTACACGGTCGAGGCGAGCGCCGATCTGAAGAATTGGAGCAGTCATGGGGTCGCCGTCTCGGCTGAGCCACCGGCATTGCATAGGGCCTCGGTCGACCTCGATTCGCCGCTGCGATTTATGCGCCTACTGATTGAGGACTAGTTCCGTCGCAGCCACCTGAGCGTATTAAGAGGCCTCTTGATCTAGGAGCGTAAGGCGTGTGCCCGGATTGGTTCGTGTTGTAAGATACTGAATCCAACCTAGAAATAGAGAACCCTATGAAACTCCTCTCACTCCTCTTATTGCTCATCCTCCCAAGCCCCTTGCTTGCGAAGGAACAACCAAACTTCGTCTTCCTGCTCGTCGATGACCTCGGCTGGGGCGATTTTGGCTGTTACGGTGCCACCTTCTACGAGACACCCCATATCGACAAGCTCGCCACGGACGGCATGCTCTTCACCAATGCCTATGCGGCGTGCACGGTTTGCTCGCCCAGCCGTGCCGCCATTCTCACCGGCCGTTACCCGGCGCGACTGCATCTCACCGACTGGATCACCGGGCATAAGCGCAACAATGCGATTCTCGATATTCCTCAATGGAAGACCAAAATTGATCACGAGCGCGTCCTCCTTCCAGAAGCGCTCAAAGCCGCCGACTACGCCACAGCTTTCCTCGGCAAGTGGCACCTCATGCCGATTGGTCAGGCCGATTTCGACGAGCATTACCCAACCAGTCACGGTTTCGACATCAACGTAGGCGGTCGCGAATGGGGACAGCCCAAAGGTCGCGGGAAATACTTTTCGCCCTTCGGCATGCCCGGTCTCGATGACGGCAAGAAAGGCGACTACCTGACTGACAAGCTTACCGATGCTGCTCTCAAGTTTCTCGACGAGAACAAAGACGACCCCTTCCTCCTCTACTTTTCCTACTACACGCTTCACGGCCCGATCATGGCTCCCCCCGCACTGGTCGAAAAATACGCAGCGAAGGCCAAAATTTTCGACAACAAGAAGAATGAAAACCTCAACCCGAAACGTGCTGGTATGGTCGAGGCTCTCGACAACAGCGTCGGCCGCATGGTTGCCAAGCTTGAAAAACTCGGCATCGCCGACAACACCATTATCATCCTCACTGGAGACAACGGTGGCGATGCAGACAACACCACGGCGGGACTGCGTGACTTCAAAGGCTTCTCTCATGAAGGAGGGGTTCGCGAACCGTTCGTCGTCAAGTGGCCTGGAAAAATCGCCGCGGGATCGACTTGCGACGAAATGGTCATCGGCACCGACTTCTATCCCACCATGCTCGAGATGGCCGGACTCACGCTTAGACCCGAGGAGCACCAGGACGGCATCAGCCTCCTGCCTCTTCTCACTGGAAAAGCCAAATCGCTCGATCGCGATACCCTTTACTGGCACTACCCGCACTACCATCGGACGCTTCCCTACGGAGCGATCCGGGAGGGTGATTGGAAACTGATCGAGTTCTTCGAAAAAGGCACTCTCGAACTCTTCAACCTGGACTCCGACCCGTTTGAGAAAGACAATTTAGCCGAAAAAAATCCCAAGCAGGCCCAGGCGCTCCTGAAGAAACTCGCGGCGTGGAGAGTTTCTGTTGGCGCTCAGATGCCCACAAAAAATCCCGACTACGATCCGAACAAAGCGAGCGCCAAAAAAGCGCGCAAAAAGAAAAAGTAATTTTCCCGACCCATGAGAAAACTCATCCTCCTACTCGCCCTCCTCCCGCAGTTCCTCACCGCGGCTGACAAACCCAACATCCTGTGGATCTTTTCTGAGGATCTATCGCCCTACATGGGTTGTTACGATGATCCCATCAACCAAGGGTTTACGCCGGTCATCGACCAGTTTGCCGCCGATGGAGTCCTCTTCAAACGCGCCTACGTGCCTGCTCCGGTTTGCTCGGCCTGCCGCTCCGCGATGATCACCGGTGTCATGCAAACCACCACCGGAACCCACCAGCACCGCTCGAGCCGCGCGCCCGAAGGAGTGATCGTCCCGGAGGCTGTCCGCATCAATCTTCCCAAGGGGATGAAGACCATCCCCGAGCTCATGCGCGAAGCCGGATACTTCACGTTCAACAGTGGCAAGGACGATTACAACTTCCACTACGATCGCACCGCGCTCTACACCGTGGGATCTAGGCTGAATTACAAGCCAGGTCAGAACGGATGGCAGGGGAATCGTGCCGAGCACAACATGTCGATCACCAAGAACACTTGGAATGCTCGTCCTGACAAAAAGCAGCCTTGGTTTGGCCAGATCGAGATCAAAGGTGGCAAGGCGAAATCCAGATACACCCGCAAGGGTCAGGTGCTCAAGCCCAACGAGGTGCCTCTTCCTCCCTACTTTCCAGACTCCCCGGCCATACGCAAAGCTTGGACAACCCACTACAACGCCGCGCGAGGTGCCGACGTCCGCGTCGAAACCATCATGAAGCAACTTGAGGCCGACGGAGAACTCGACAACACCATCGTCTTCTTCTTCTCCGATCACGGAAACAATCAGTCGATTCGCCACAAGCAATTCTGCTACGAAGGCGGGGTCCACGTCCCATTCATGATCAAGGGGCGCCACCCAGCGCTCAAAGCCGGTACCGTCCGTAACGAACTCGTCAACGCGCTCGACATCCCCGCCACCACACTCGCGTTCGGCGGTGCTAAAATGCCGGACTACCTCGACGGCCAGAACCTTTTCGGTGACGACTACAAAGCCGTCGACCACGTCGTCAGTGCCCGCGACCGATGTGACTACACGATTGACCGCATTCGCACCGTTCGCACCGAGCAGTTCCGCTACCTGCGCAATTACTTTGCCGACCGACCGATGCTGCAAGCTCAGTATCGTGACAATCGCCCGGAGGTTCTTGAGATGCATGCCGCGCACAAATCCGGAACGCTCACAGCCTATCAAGACACGCATTGGTTCGGCGATCGGCCCAAGGAGGAACTCTATGAACTCGGGAAGGATCCCTATCAAATCAACAACCTCGCCGACGACCCCAAGTTCGCCGCTGAGCTCAAAAAGCACCGTGATATTCTCGATGTATGGATCAAGCGCACCGGTGACAAAGGCGAGCTTCCAGAAGCCGCGGTTTTGCTGAAACCAACCTACGACCTGTGGAAGGATTTGCCCATCTTCAAGAACGCCAAAGTGAACCCGGAGTACGATCAGTTTCGTCGATAATTTTGATAGATTGGTCGGGCCAGAACGCCCGAGCGACAGGCTCGACAGGCTCGACAGGCTCGACAAGGCCGCCAGCGCTCAGTCGGAATCGGTGTGGCTCGAACGCACCGCGCGCTGGCTGTAGCCGAGCCATTAAGGTTTTCTCGACGAACTGGAGGAATCCTCCATCGGGATGGCTCGGAATCCCTTGTGGTTTCCTTGACCGACCACCGTCTGGAGCCTTGAACGTAGCGCTTCTACGGCGAATCTAGATGGATTAAGAGCCTACCAGGCCTCTACGAGATCGATCCAAGTGGTTCGGCAGGACGACCTAGAAAAGAGACCATTCTGAATCATGAAAATACGACTCCTTATCTCAACCTGCGGATGCTTGGCCTTCCTGGTAGGTGCTGGTCTAGCTGAAGATCCAAGCGCCCCTCCGCGTGACTATTCGATCCCGAACCTAGATCTGAATGACCTACCGGAATTCCACACAGTCGTGGCGAAAGATCTCGACAAGCCCAATCAATACTTAGGGCATCCGAGCACCGTGTTGTTGGATGATGGAAGGTCTATCCTGACTGCCTTTCCTACCGCCCATGGACGCGGAAAACTGCGCATGCGCATCAGTCAGGATAGCGGGGTGAATTGGAACAGTGTCGACGCTCCGAAGATCGATCTTCACGAAGTGCCGACCCTTTTCAAGGTTAGTCGACCGGACGGAAAGACGCGCATCGTCCTGACCACCTGTGTGCCCAAGACCGGGGAGTTCCGATGGATGGTTTCAGATGATCAGGGAGCCAGCTGGAGTGAGATGGAGAGTCTCGACCTGGGGTTGAAACGGGGGATGATTGTCGCACTCGCGTCGCTGTGGCCCGTTCTCGATGAGCCCGGCAAGGCGCCTTCCGTCTGGCGTGGCGTGTTCCACGACTATGGTTTCGACAACTACACGATCGACATGAAATTCAGACGCGATCCTAGCGCTCGTGGCGGCTGGGCGACGGTGTGGGAGAACTCGCGCAAGATTGGATTTACGACTCCGGGCGGACTCGCCCGGAGCCGTTCGGCTCAGCTGTGTGAGGCTGGGGTGGTGCGCAGTCCCAAGGGGGACGAAATCGCCCTGCTATTCCGCCCCCAACGAAAACAGACGAACGCGATGATCAGCCTCTCGAAGGATGAGGGGGTGAACTGGTCCGACCCTCAGGAATTGCCCGGCAGCCTGAGTGGCGAACGCCACGTGGCACGGTATTCGTCGGACGGGAGATTGTTAGTCTGTTTCAGAGACTTCAGCCCCTTGAACCCGACAAATCCGACACACGCAGATTGGGTCGCATGGGTTGGAACTTGGGACGATCTGGTGAGTCGTCGCGAGGGGCAATTCCGCATCCGCCTGAAGGACAATTTCAGCAATTCGACCAACCAAGGGGAAGGAGATTGCGGCTACACCGGAATTGAACACCTAGCTGATGATACCTTCGTCTGTACATCCTACGGACATTGGGAACTGGCCGACGGACAGGAAGCGCCGAAAGGTAGAGGCCGCGCTCCCTTCATCCTAGCGACGCGATTTAAGCTCTCCCAGTTGGATGTTCTCGTCGCGGATGGTGATCACTTGATCGCCCGGTGATCGCACTCTAGCCGCTGGTCGATTTTGCATCGCCTTGGCTGAGCCCGCACTGCGTGCCCGTTCGTTTCGAAGAGCCCGAGCATGACCACGAT
>JBLHKE010000532.1:0-5632 GCA_047619485.1 Verrucomicrobiales bacterium
CCCGATGTCTTCGTTGCTAAAGCGCTCACTATCACCAGATAGCTTAGCGTTTATCGCCTCGCCAGCGGGAATTTTCTCTGCGCCCCATTTCCACAGCAGGTTTCCGGAGGTGCCCCATAGACATAAAACTGAAGAAAATGAAGCTCTGCATTCTCGCGCTCACGATCTCTCTGCTCGGCGGATGGGTCTGCCTTGCTGAGACGATCGAGCACGTTTATTCGGGGGAGATCGGTCATGTTTCTCAAGATGGAAACGGCATCCTTGGAGAGATCGCAAGCGGTGATCCAGTCTCAGGGTTTTTCACCTTCGACCCCGAGCAGGATCGGGGCGGGGCGGCCTACTTTGCGACGATCTCGATCACGATCGGCGATCGGGTTCTCCAGCTGCATTCGGGGAGCAACTTCGTCCGGATCGCTAACGACGTCGAACACGATGAGTTCGGGACGATTGACCGTTTCCGCTTCGGATTTGATTCGGCGAGAAGAACGGAATCGCTCGCGCCGATCTACCTCTACGCCCTCTCGTTCGAGTTCATCGATACGGATGCGACAGTCTATAACCGCTCGACTCAGTTGCCGGTCGAACTCAATCTGAGCAACTACGAGTTCGTGCGCTGGAGCCTAGCTGGAACTGACCTGGCGACGAGAGATCAAGACTTCGGCGCAAGCGGAGTGATCACTTCCCTGTCGAGCCGGGTTCTCCCGCCGCCGCCTGAAGGCGCCTTCGTTATCCCCCGGATTGCGGTGACGCCGGGGGCGATTGAACTCCTTATTCCGCCGCTGGGGGGGAGGCAGATCAGCATCGAGTATTCAGAGGACATGGCTGGCGGAGGGTGGGTCGAGATCGGGAGCGTTTCGATCGGCGCCACATTTTACACGTTCCGCGATACCGATCCTGGGCGGCAGATGCGCCTGCGGGGGTTCTATCGAGCCGTCTTGCCGCCAGGTTGAACAGGCTCGGGCATTGGGGAGTTAACGCTAAAGTTGAAGTTAACGTTAAAGTTGGCATTGGAGACCAAGGTCACCGTTGGTTCCGCTACTTGCCGTTCTTGTAGCGGATGATGCCCATCGCGATGCCCTCGGCTAGCTTCTGGCGGTAATTTGGGGACAGGGTGCGTGCGCGCTCGCTGCTATTGGTGAGGAACCCGCACTCGACCAACACCGACGGGCGACTGTTGTTGGCGAGGACGTGGTAGCGGGCGTGTTTGGCACCGCGGTCTTTGAAGCCGGTCTGGAAGATGGCGGCGGATTGCACCAGCAGCGCGAGCGTCCGGCTCTTGCTCTGGTTGTTGCTATAGTAGGTCTCCAGGCCGGAGGCCGAGGTGCGGCTACTCGAGTTGAAGTGCACGCTGACGAAGATCCCCCTCGAATACTTGTTGGCCACGGCGACGCGTCGCGTCAGTGAGATGAACTCGTCTCGGTTGCGCGTCATCACGGTCTTGATTCCCTGGTCCTTGAGAATTTTCTCAAGCCGTCGGGCGACGTCGAACGCGAGGTGTTTCTCGTAGGTGTAGCCGATGCCCGCACCGCGATCATGCCCGCCGTGGCCGGCATCGATGATCACGGTGTTGAACTTCGCCGCGGCCGCGATGCCGGTGAGGCAAACGAGGGTGACGAACGCCACGGCGAGGAGTCTGCATCTGTTGGTGCGTGCCTTCATGCGTCGGTCACTTTGGGCGGCGGATGCGTCTCGGATCAATGCTAATACGCTTTGCTTTGGAAGGCCTAACGTTCAATTCTTTGCGAAGTTCAGCCAGTAATTCGACGCGCAGCTCGGCCTTGATCTGTTGCGTCAGTTCCTCGCGCAATTCGCGTTTTAGCTCTTCGATCGGTCCGCTGTAGTAGTCGTGGCTACTGTCATGGTAGCCATCCTGATGATCGTGATGGCTGGGATCGTTCCAATAGTCATCGCCACTGTGCCCGTACTCGTCGTGGCCGGTCTGGTGATCGTTTTCGGCGCTCCCGTCTGTATCTGTATCTGCATCGGTCTTGGAAACCTCGCCGTCTGGGCTGATGTCTGGCTCGTCCGCGGCGTTATCTTCGCCACCGTCCTCTTCTGCGTCGGACTCCTTGAACTCGTTGTCGTTGTCGAAGCTCGGAGAGACGGATTCGATGTGGTCGGAATCGATGTGGTCTTGGTCTGGAGAGTTCACCAATGGAACTGCGGTCGCGCCGTCACCTGATCCAATCTCTGGCGGTGGCATGCGCTTCGCCTCTGGTAGCGACCGCAAGCGTTCGCGCTCTTCTTCCTTGGCGCGTTTCTTCTCGAGCCACCACGCTAGCCAGATACATATTTCGTAGAGCACGATCAACGGTCCGGCGAGGAACGAGAGCGTGATTACATCGGTCGTCGGCGTGATGAGCGCGGATATGATCACCATGATGACGATCGCCGTCGAGCGGCTGCTGCGCATCACGCGGTGTGACAGGATCTCGAGTTTGACCAGCGCCATGACGACGACCGGCATCTCGAAACTGATGCCGAACACCAGCACCATCTGCACCGCGAAGGAGATGTAATAACCCGCGCGCAGGTCGTAGCCCCAACCGCGGTTTTTTGAGAAGAGGTAGAAGAACTCGAGAGCCCTGGGGATGACGACGAAGTAGGAGAAGCAGATTCCGATGGCAAACAGGCCGGCACCGACCGCAATCGATGGGAGCACGAGCTTCTTCTCTCTGTCCTTGAGTCCCGGCATGACAAACTCGCCGATGAAATATATTATCAGCGGGAACGAGATCACGATGCCGGCGTAGAGCGAGACCTTGATCGCGAGCATCATGCCTTCGACCGCGCCGAGGGTGCTGAGGATGCGGGCGTCGGGCGGGATGTCCGCCATGTAGAGTGGGAACTGGATGAGGTCGAGCAGCCCCTTGTTAAAGGCGAACGCGGCGATCGTCACCGTCCCGACGGTGATGATGAGCTTGAACAGCGTCTTGCGCAGGTCCTCCAGGTGTTCGAGGAATGGCTTCTCATCCTCGCCATCACTGTGATCCTTCTTATATTTTGCCGCCTTGTCGCGGAGCATTTTGACTATAAAAAACATGGGTCGTCGTCCTTCCTAGTTAGCGAGTTGTTTGTTCCAACGAGCGATCTGGCGCTTCACGTTGGCAGGCGATGGGGCGCCGGTGGCCCTGCGGGCTTTCAGCGCGGTGGTGACGTTGAAGACCTTGTAGACCGACTCGTCGAAGGCGGCCGAAAATTTCCGGTAGGTCGGCAGCTCGATGTCCTGGAATGGTACGGCTTTTTCTAAGCTGTGTGCGGTGAGCTTGCCGACGATCTCATGGGCGTTCCTGAAGGGCACGCCGCGCAGAACTAGGTAGTCGGCGATGTCAGTCGCCAGCAGGAACGGGTCGGCAGTGGCGGCGGCGGTGGTCGCCTCGTTGACCTTCATGGCGGCGATCATCTCGGCGAACACCTCGAGCGCATCACCGATGGTGTCGAGCGAGTCGAACAGTGGTTCCTTGTCCTCTTGCAAGTCACGGTTGTAGGTCATCGGCAGGCCCTTGAGCGTCGTCAGGATCGCCATCAGGTTGCCGTAGAGACGGCCGGATTTGCCGCGCGTGATTTCAGCGACGTCGGGGTTTTTTTTCTGCGGCATCAGGCTCGAGCCGGTGGTGTGGGCGTCGCTGAGGTGGACGAATCCAAACTCGGCGCTGGCCCAGAGGATGACGTCTTCGCTGAGGCGCGACAGGTGGGTGCCGATGAGCGCGGTGGCGAACAGGATTTCGGCGATGAAATCGCGATCGCTCACCGCATCCATGCTGTTCTGGCTGAGCGCCGGGAAGTCGAGTTCTTTCGCGACGCCCTTGCGGTCGAGCACGATGGTGCTACCTGCGAGTGCACCGGAGCCGAGCGGCATCACGTTGACCCGCGTGCGCGCATCGGCGAGCCGTGCGTCGTCGCGACCGAACATCTCCACGTAGGCGAGCAGGTGGTGGGCGAAAAGCACTGGTTGGCCGCGCTGCAGGTGAGTGTAGCCGGGGACGACCGCGTCCGGGTGACGTTCGGCACAATTCAGAAGCGCCGATTGCAGCCCGCGCAGCAGTGCCGAGGTCTGGTCGAGCGCGTCGCGGCAATACATGCGCACGTCGAGCGCGACCTGGTCGTTGCGCGAGCGCGCCGTGTGCAACTTCGCGCCGGCGTCGCCGATGCGCTTGGTGAGTTCCGACTCGATGTTCATGTGGATGTCCTCGAGGGCGACATCGAACTGGAACTTGCCGGAGGCGATGTCCTTCTCGATGCCTTTCAGGCCACGTTTGATCTTGTCGAACTCGCCCTTCTTGAGGATGCCAGCGCGCAGCAGCGCGGCGGCGTGGGCGATCGAACCGCGCACGTCGTACGGGTAGAGCCGCCAGTCATAGGAGATCGACTCGCCGTAGTTCTGGACGAGGTCGGTGGTGCGTTCTTTGAATCTGCCTTTCCACATAATTAGAGATAAATGTTCGTAGGTTAAAAATTGGATAGATGCGTCCAGCAGTCATCGGTGGATGCGCAGGATCGAACGTTTTTTCCTCGGCAACCGGGCGGCAGGTCATTGTCTTTCACAATCAACTTGCCGGGCATCGTGCGGTCTGCCGGGATCTTACTTCTTCCACTAGCCGTGTGCTGTGGGGGCCTTCTCTTTACGACTCTTACAGACACCCGATCGTTGCAACTCTTGGCAGTTGGCTTCGATGCGGATGCTCTTGCTAGCTGGCTGGAAGCCAAGGCGTCGCGAGATACAGTCCTCTAACACTTCGAGTCCTTTGTCCTCGAATTCAACCACCTTATCGCAATCGACGCAGATCAGGTGGTTGTGGTGGGGGTGATCGATAAAATTCGGGTCGTAGTGCTTCACGTCCCTGCCGAGATCGATCTCCACCAGCAGGCCGCTCTCGACCAGCAATTGTAGGGTGCGGTAGACAGTGGCACGCGAGGTGTTGGCCGAGCGCGCCTTACAGCGGTCGATGAGAGCCTCGGCGGTGTAGTGTTCAGTGCCATCGAATGCGGCCTCGACGATGATCTCGCGTTGTGAGGTCATGCGTAAGCCCATCTCTTTGAGAAAGGCTTCAATTTTTTCGCGGACTTCGGGTTTCATAGGTGGGCGTTGAAGTTAGCACCCGTTTAAAAGCGGCGTCAAACGGGCATCTTCGGTGGAAATGGCAAAAATAGATATGATTTCGGGGGCATCGTGTCCGGTGTCCGCTTCTTGACCAGACCCTGAGCGCTTATAAGTTCGCCCATTGCTGATGCAGAACCCTTCCACCAAACAGTTGATCTTTGTCACCATCGCGATTTTCGCGGCGCTAGCGTTGATCTTTTCACTCATCTTGCGCAATTCCTTCGACTTCCGTGGTCTATCGTTCAAGGAAATGCCTGGCCGCCGACCTGTTTATGATACCGAGGGCAAGGCGCTGCCACATGATCCGGCGTTCATTTTGAGTAGTCCGATCGATCTCGCACAGACGCCAACTGCGGCACGTCTCGATATGCCGCTAGGCTCGGAACACGGCGCGCTTACCTATGATTCACAGCCTTTCCTTACTCTTAATTTGCAGCGAAACGGCAAGCACCTCGGCGATGACTTCAACGGCATTGGCGGTATGGACACCGATCTGGGTGATCCTGTCTACTCGATCGGGGCGGGTCGTGT
>JBLHKE010000533.1:0-5630 GCA_047619485.1 Verrucomicrobiales bacterium
GTCGCGCAACTAAGGGCTTGTCAGTAAATAACTCCTACAATCTGCTGGTTCTTTTGGCCATCACCCGCGTTAGCTTCCAACTCAAATAGCCCGCTATAATCGCTGAAATCTGCCTTGGTGCTGGCTAAAATTCCTGCGCATCTTTGTAGGAGTTATTTCCTGACAACCCCTAAGGGCTTGTCAGTAAATAACGCCTACAATCTGCTGGTTATTTTGGCCATCACCCGCGTTAGCTTCCAACTCAAATAGCCCGCTATAATCGCTGAAATCTGCCTTGGTGCTGGCTAAAATTCCTGCGCATCTTTGTATGACTTATTTACTGACAAGCCCTATGCCTGCTCCACAACAATCCTCGAACCTTCCTCGGCGATGATTCGAATTACCGTGCCCTCGTCGATGAATTGGGCGTCGGCCGTTACATCCAAGATCCGATCGCCAAATTTCCCTTTGCCGGAAGGGCGCAGGTCGCAGTGGGCATTCCCCTTCTGTCCCACCAGCGATTCTACTGGCTCGTTGAGCTTGCCACCGCTGACGCTGGTGAGCGTCCGTGAGCCACCTGAGATGACGCCGACCAACATGCGTTTCTTCATGATCGGCAGGTCGGGGAGGTAGCGCATCAACACGACGACTAGCAGAGCCGCACCCGCGAGTGCGATGACGAGGTTCGTGATCGGGGTTCCCAAACCGGAGAGCAGGCGATCCCAATCGAGCTCACCACCAAAATTGCTGAAGTCGAATTTGTCGAGCATCGCAAACAGCAACGCTCCGACGATCAAGAGCAGTCCGATCGCACCGATGATAAACACGCCCGGGAGGATGAACAGTTCGACGATCAGCAGTGCGATTCCGAGCAGGAACACGCCGACGACTTCGAATCCGGCCAGCTTTCCAGCGGCCTGGTGGCCGAAGAAGAAAATCCCGAGGAGCACGAGGGCGGTTGCCCCTGGGATACCAAAACCTGGGGTGTTGACCTCGAGATAGATCCCTGCAAGAGCGAGCACCAAGAGTAGCGGGGCGATCTTAACAATAAAGTCGGCCAGCTTTTCGAAACCGAGTGGTTCGCTGCGGACAATATCGCCTTTCAATCCCTCCCGTTCGATCAGTTCCTCGATCGATTGCACGGTGCCCTCCGCCAGCAGAGGCTTCCCGTCGACCAACTGGATAGCCTCCTCGGAACTCAAGCTGAGCAGTTCGCCCTCTTTGACGAAAAGTGCGCTCTTCGACGACTGCGAGCCGTCGCTGCTGATGACAGGAATCCGCGCAGAATACTCGAGTTCCATCTTCACGAACGAACGGCAGAGATCAGGATCACGGTTCTTCGATCGCGCGATTTCTGAGACCGAATCGAGGAACTTGCTCTCAATTTTCTCGCGCATGATCGGGTCCATTTCGCCATACATCGTGACGATGCCCGCCGAACCGAGGGTGCTCGGCCGGTGCATGTAGATCTTGTCGGTGGCGATAGCGATGAGCGAGCCAGCCGAACTCGCTTCGGTATTGACGAAAGTGTAAGTGGGGACGGTGATGCTTTGGAGTTTGAACATCAATTCCTCGGTGGCTGCGAGTTGTCCGCCGGGCGTGTCCATGTCGAAAATGATCGCCTCGGCTCCATCGGCAACCGCTTTGTCGAGGATGCGGTTCATAAAATCGAACTTCGTCTTGCGCATCAGAGTCCACTGACCGATCTCGATCACCACGACCTTACCGGCATAGCTCTCCTCTCGAGTTTTACCAAACGGGACATCGACTTCGGGCGTTGGCGCGGGAGCTTGCGCCTCGATTTCCTTCTCAGGTGAGTCGTCGATTTCAGGCGCGGGCTCATAATCGAAACGAACCACCTCGCCGGAGATCGCCGCCGTTTGCACCAGTTCCTCGATGCTTGCCGCCGCTCCGCTTGCCAATGGGCTTTGATCATCGATGATCAACACGTCGTCCGCTTCCGAAATGACGTCATCGCCAAGCTTGACCTCGATCGCTGGATCGATGAGTCCGTCCACTAGTTCTGCCGGGCGACCTTTCGCCGCGACTGCAGTGCGGATGATGTCTGAAAAATCGGCGTAGGTTTTCTCGACTAGGCGATCGGGGAGGGCGTCCACCTTGCCACGCCATTCGATCTCTTGTTCTTTTGCCGATCCGATCATCGTATCCGGCGCGAAGTAGAACTGGTCGGTTGCAAGCGCGATCATCGCCGGGCCGCCGATCGCGTCACC
The DNA here is from genome assembly GCA_047619485.1 of Verrucomicrobiales bacterium. Lineage (GTDB taxonomy): Bacteria > Verrucomicrobiota > Verrucomicrobiia > Verrucomicrobiales > DEV007 > JBLHKE01. The sequence continues at coordinate 2,211 of JBLHKE010000533.1, forward strand.
TTTGATCCAAGCATAGGTTTTCACGCCACCCATCTCCGCCAGTTGCTCAATCACCTGACGCGTCGAGATCGCGAAACCGCCAGGGCTGTCGATCTCCAATATGACCGCCGAGGCACCTTCGGAAAGCGCACGTTTTAGATGGAGCTGGAGGTGCTCGGTTTGTTCCGCCTCGATCAGGGTGAACTCATTGATTGGAATGACCGCTACCTTGCCAGCCAGAGCATCCGAATCCTGAGCGCTGGCGGTCGTTGCTAGCCAGCATGTGAGCAACGTTGTGAATAACCTGTGGGCAGGTCGTAATAAGGACGATTGTTTGTACATAATTTGCCGGGTTTATCGCTGCGTTGACACAAAACTAGTCGCCGTCCCGATTCCGCCTTGCAATGGAAATCTTCCCGTCGCTGGTTAGGGCGTGCCATGAAATTTCCTGACAAGCCCTGAGGGCTTGTTCGGAAATAAGTTGGTCAATAGCTGGGCAGGCATTGAGCCTACCACCAAGGCAGATTTTGCTTCGTGTCGTGAACTACTCGGAGGAAACTCCAACGCAGGTGGGAGGTTCAAGGGCTAGCAGATATGTCCAAGTTAATTCCGAACACGCCCTCCGCGCGGGGCCGCCAGATGATCCCCGAAGAAAAAATTCAAGAAGTGCTCCAGGCCACCGACATCGTTGCGCTGGTCGAGAGCTATTTTCCCCTCAAGCGGGCGGGTACCGATTTCCGTGCACGTTGCCCGTTCCACAACGAGAAAACCCCATCCTTCAACGTCAATCCTGCGCGCCAGATCTTCAAGTGCTTCGGCTGCGGAGTTGGTGGGAATGCGATCGCGTTCGTGCGCGACTACGAGGGCTTGACCTTCCCCGAGGCGGTGAAGCGACTGTGTGAGATCCAGGGCATCGAGTTCACTGAGCAGGAGCAAGATGCGAAGGCGTTGGCCAAGCAGCGCGCACGCAGCAAGCTGATGTCTCTGCACAAGAAGGCAACCGAGTGGTACCACGAGCGGCTCATCAAGGCGCCGGACGCCTCAGGCGCGCGCAACTACCTCAAGGGTCGTGGGCTCAACGGTGAGATCGCGGCACGCTGGGGTATTGGCTACGCACCGGCCGACGGTGCCGGCTTTCTCGCCTGGGCGAAGTCCGAGGGCTTTGGTTCCGAGATCCTGATGCAGAGCGGCATGGCGGCGCTCAGGGATGAGAAATTTCCAGCGCGCGGTCTCTACGCACGCTTCCGCGACCGGGTCATGTTCCCGATCGCCAATGATGTGGGTGATGTGATCGCCTTCAGTGGACGGATCCTCGACCCCGAATCAAAACTGGCGAAATACATGAACTCGCCGGAGTCGCCGCTGTTTCTCAAGAGCAAGGTCTTTTTCGGTTTCGACAAGAGCAAACGGCCGATCATCAAAGCCGAGAAAGCCATCGTCTGCGAGGGGCAGCTGGACTTGATCACCTGCTTCGAGTTTGGCATCGAAAACGTCCTCGCCCCACTGGGCACGGCGATGACCAAAGACCACGCGCGAATGCTCGCGCGCTACGCCAAAGAGGTGATTATGGCGAACGATTCCGACTCGGCTGGCTACAAGGCGACCGAGCGCGCGTTCGTCCACCTCGCCCACGAGAAGGGAGTGGTGGTGCGCGTTGTCGACATGCCGCCTGGGATGGATCCTGACACGCTGATCCGCAGTGGTGGCATCGAGAAATTTCAAGCGCTGCTCGATGGTGCCAAGCACTTCTGGGACTTCCAGATCGATCACCTCAATGAGTCGATGGATTTGAACGACCCGCGCGATCGAGTGCAGTTCGCCAACATCCTCGCGACGACGATCGCACACGTGAACGACAAGATTGTTCAAGATGGGATTATCCACGATGTGGCGACGCGGCTGCGCATCCCGGCGGAGGACTTCCGCGGGCGGGTTGCGCAAGCTGGAAAGAAGATCCGATCGCAGCAGGGGAGGGAGACCGCCTACGAGAAGAGTCAAGAGTCATCGGACCAGAGGCAGGAGCCGATCCGTGTTGGTAACACCGACATCATCGTGCTGTGCAAACTCGCGCTCACGGATCCTGAGACGCGCGCCTGGTTGACGGCTGAGCGCGCGCGCATGCCGGCGATCCAGCAACTGCTCGAAGCCGATATCTTGGTCAAGCTTTGGGGCGCCGACTACAATGTCGAGACGCCGACTGCCGTCAGCGTTTTCCTCTCGAGTTTGCCGCCCCGTGAGGAGGCCTTCTACACCGAGCTGTTGATGAAAAAAACTCCCGGCTCTGGTCTGTCGGATGCGATGCGTTCGTTGGTGCGCCTTGAAATCCGGGAGATCGAAAATCGCATGGCAGTTGCGAAGGGGAAACTACGCTCGCCGGCACTGGCCGATAGCGTAATGACGCAAACAATTAATGGTGTAATGTTACTGAAAAAAGAATTAGTTGAAAAGCAAAAACAACTCTCCAATAGTGGATGATCGCGACGTGGAACATCGTGATAATAGTTCACCTAATCGCTAGGGAAACCGGCGGTGAGAAGAACACAAACAAACAGAAAAAACTCCTCAACGCGAAGCATCGCATCACGGGCAACTAGGCAGGGATTTTAGAGCAGCACAACAGCAGTGGCATCCAGTTTTCTGGAACTGACCACGGCGACTGCCAGATAAACCTCGAGTGTAAACCACTGCCGGCCGGGATCTGACAAGCGGGAGAAGTGGGAAGTAAACTCCAACCCGGAAACGTGTTGGGTCGATACCTACCGCTGTCCTCTATCGGAAGAACCAACTTCCCCGCAAAACTTTCTACCAAGAGTGGAACGGGGAAGGACAGAATAACAGTTGATCGCAATCTAGCCGTAAAACCTCAACCTAAGGATCCTTAGCAATCGTGAGTAAGACTAAATCGCCCCCACCCGTAAAGAAATCTCCGAAGAAGCCATCCGCTTCTAGCACCCGGAAATCGAGTTCCCCGACGACTATTAAGTCGCAAGCCGCCGCCCTCGGTATTGAGTTGGAACAAGTTCAAACCGTCAAGGGCGTCATCGAGCTGCCGAAGCGCCGGCGCGGACGACCTACCAAAGAGGAAGAGGAATTGCGCCAACAAATTTTGTCAGAAGTTGGCATCACCGGTGACCCGCGCGTCCGACGCCCACGTGGTCGCCCACGCAAGAACGCCACACCGGAACTAACGACGGCTCCCGTGATCGTCAGCATCGGCACCTCCGAATCCAAGGCCAAGGTCGACACTCCAGAGATTCAGGAGAAACTCCGCACCTTGATCAAGCTCGCTAAGGAGCAGGGCTACCTCACCTTTGACGATGTCAATGAGTCGCTGCCAAGCGACGTGGTCGAGGCAGACGTCATGGAAGAAATCTTGTCGCGGCTCAACAGCATGGAGTTCGACATCATCGATGCTTCCGAGGTTGATCGCATCGAGAAGAT